>JAYTKG010000425.1:0-2271 GCA_043730435.1 Acidimicrobiia bacterium
TTCTCTTTGTAGTTGTAGGTGCGGATCTTCTCGCTGCGACCGCCGCCACCAAGCTGCGCTTTGCGTGACACCGACTGTTCGGCATCTTGTTTGTCCTGCTCAAGCTGCAGCATGCGAGACCGCAACACGATCATGGCTTTGGCCCGGTTCTGAATCTGCGAGCGCTCGTCCTGCATGGTGACGACCACGCCGCTCGGCCTATGGGTGATGCGGACCGCCGAGTCGGTGGTGTTGACGTGCTGACCGCCCGCGCCCGATGACCGGTACACGTCGACCTGAAGGTCTTTTTCATCGATCTGCACGTCGACCTCGTCGGCCTCCGGAAGGACTAGCACGGTGGCCGAGGAGGTGTGGACGCGTCCTTGGCTCTCGGTGGCCGGTACCCGTTGCACGCGGTGAGGGCCGCCCTCGAACTTGAAGTGGGTCCACGCGTCATCACCCTTGACCGTGAAGGTGACCTGATTAAGGCCGCCCATCTCAGAATGGTCGGCCGACATGGTCTCGACCTTCCACTTGTGACGCTCCGCGTAGGCCATGTACATCTCGTAGAGGTCACGCGCGAACAGGTTGGCTTCTTCGCCCCCTTCTGCCCCTCTTACCTCCACAATGACGTTGCGACCAGCGTTGGGGTCCTTCGGGAGCAGCAGCAGCCGGAGCTCTTCTTCGATGGCCTCGATATCGCTTTCGGCGCTCGAAATCTCGCCCCGCATCGACTCGCGATCATCACCGGTGGAATCGGTGAACATCTCCCGTGCGGCCGCAAGATCCTCGACGCGGCGCTCGTAGCGCCCAATGCAGTCAACGATGGGCGATAGCTCCTTGTAGCGCTTGGAGAGCTCTACAAGGCGGGCCTGATCGGAGAGGACGGCGGGGTCGCCTAGCCGCGTCTCTAACTCCGTATGTTCATGTTTCAGGCCAGCCAACCGATCGAGCACAACCGAAGAGGCTACGCGACGGTCCCCGCTCCAGCCGATTCAGTGCCGCCGAGACGACGTGGGCGGTCGATAGCCTGGAGAGCCTGATGGGTCGCAATCACAACGGGATAAGCCCGTCCGCTCCGCGTTGGACGATGTTGGCGACCCTGGCGATCCTGGCGACCCTGGCGATCCTGGCCGCCTGCAGCACACCTCGTGTCCCTGCGGTTGCGCCCACCACCGCGCCACCGACCACCAGCACGACCCAGCCAGCCCCTACAAGTGCTCCGACAACGACGGCCGCCCCACTGCAGCAGTCGAGCGCGCCGACGATCACCGCAACGGTGGCCAAGCCGATCTCCAAGGCCGTCGTATCGCTTTCGCCCACCGCCACCGAGACGATCTTTGCGCTGGGTGCCGGGGGGCTCGTCAAGGCCGTCGACAATCTGAGCAGCTATCCGCTGAGCGCGCCCCGCACCGACCTGACCAGCGCCACGCCCGACATCGAAAAGCTGATGGCTTTCGGGCCAGACCTGGTAGTGCTGAGCGAAGATCAGGCTGGTACCGCGGCGACACTCACTGCCCGTGGCGTCTCGGTGATCCTCCAACCTCCCGCCACGTCACTGGACGACAGCTACGCGCAGATTCGCCAACTCGGCGCAACGATCGGCAAGACGCCAGAGGCCGAACAACTCGTCGGGGGTATGCAGGCAAAGATCGCGGAGATCGTAAGCAAGACCCCGTCTCTACCCCTGCGCTACTACCACGAGCGTACCGATCAGTTCGCCACTGTGACCTCGGCCAGTTTCCTCGGTCAGCTCTATGGGCTGCTGAACCTGCGCAGCATCGCCGATGCCAACGCAGTACCCGGCGCCCGGGAAGCGACCCTTTCGGCTCAGGCGATTATCGATGCCAACCCTGACCTGATCGTGCTGGCCGACACGAAGTGCTGTCGCCAAACGAGCGACACACTGCGGGCCAGACCGGGTTGGAGCGCGCTCACGGCCATCACCACCAACACCGTGGTGATCGTCGATGACGACCTGGCGAACCGTTGGGGTCCGCGCATCGTTGACCTGCTGCAGGCGATTTCCGGGCGACTCCTGGCACGCACCGCCTCATAGTCTGGAAACGTTCAAGAAAGAGAACGGGAACCCAAGTACTCCTACCGGGGCGTTGTATTCTGACGTCCCGTGCACAACAGTCTGCCGGTGATGTTGCCTGCTTTGCGTCGGACGGAACTCTTCGAGCTTCACTTCGTTGATGCGGCCAGCGAGGCAGAGATTTCCGAAATCCTGCGGTCGCCCAGCGAGATCGAGCATCGCTCCGATCGCTCACTGCCCCTGGTGGTCACACC
>JAYTKG010000426.1:0-1812 GCA_043730435.1 Acidimicrobiia bacterium
CTTCGACAAGCCCGACAATGCGCCGGCAAGAGTGGAGGTGCCCTTGGTACGGCTCTCAACCAACTCGGTCTTGTAGGCCGGCGTCCATCGCTTATCGCCGATGCCGGCGCCAGCGAGATGAACAACGGCCCCGCAGCCTTCCAGCGATGCTGAATCGATGGTGGTAGCGGCCGGATCCCATTTCACTTCGTCGCCTTTGGGCTCGCCCCGCACCAGGCGGATGGGCCGGTGCCCTGCTGCCTGCAACGCAGGGATCAGCGCCGTACCGATAAGACCGTGGGATCCACTGATGACAACGTCCATCGGTCCAGCTTTGCACCCCTACAGATCAATCGTCGTGCCGACCTCAAACACGCTCTTGGAGGGCAGGTTGAAAAAGCGAGCGGCGCTCGCCGCAGTTCGATTCTGAAACACGAAAATACGTTCGCGAATCGGACCCATCAGATCGTTGTTGGTTGCTACCACCGTCTCTCTTCCGAGGAAGTAGGTGATCTCGTCGACATCGACGGCGGGTGTGGTCATATGGCGAAGTGCTTCGGGAAGGTCGGGGACATCCATAAACCCGAAACGGACCATGACTTTCCAGAGGCCCGGTCCGACTTTGGTTGCTACAACGCGATCGGAAGGAGTGATGGTAGGTACGTCGTCGGAGTCAATGGAGATGAGCAGAACTTGCTCGTGCAGCACGCGGTTGTGCTTTAGGTTCACCATGAGCGCGGGCGGTATAGCCCCTGCTTCCTTGAACAGGTAGGCCGCGGTACCGGGCACTCGCTGCCAGTCGCTTTCAGGCAGCGTGGCAACGAATGACTCGATCGGCGTCTGGCCGCGCTTGATGACCTCGGCCACAACGGTGCGGCCCCGGCGCCACGTGGTCATCATCAGGAACTGAGCGGCACCGATGACAAGAGCGAACCAACCGCCGTGCGGAATCTTGGCGATCTGGGCGATGAAGAATGACATATCGATTGCCAGCAGCGGAAGGCCGATGGCGAGGGTTTTGGCTTTCGACCAGCCCCAGTTGTGTTGGGCCACAGCCATGAACAGGAGTGTGGTGATGGCCATGGTCATGGTGACCGCAATGCCGTATGCCGCCGCCAGATTGCTGGACGTCCGGAAGCCGAGCACCAGGCCGATGCAGGCCACCATCAAAATCCAATTCACCACCGGCACGTACACCTGGCCCTGATGATCGGCCGACGTTTGGCGCACCTGAAGCCGGGGCAGATAGTCAAGACGCATCGCCTGCGTGGTGAGGGAGAACGCACCGGAGATGAGCGCTTGTGACGCAATGATGGTCGCCAGGGTCGCCAAGATGACGAGCGGCCAGATCAGCGCGCGGGGAGCCATTTCGAAGAATGGATTGTCGATGGCCTCTGGCCTGCGGATAAGCAGCGCACCCTGACCCATGTAGTTCAACGACAGCGCGGGCAGTACAAGCGTGAACCACCCGAACTGTATTGGCTTACGCCCGAAGTGACCCATGTCGGCATAGAGCGCTTCACCGCCGGTGACGACCAGGAAGATGGAACCGAGGGCAAGGAATCCGTTGAAGCCGTACTCCTGGAAGAAGTGCAGCACCCTCAGGGGGTTGAGTGCACCCAGAACCGACGGCTCCTGCGCGATCTGACCGATGCCGAGCAGAGCAAGGACGCCAAACCACACGAGCATCAGCGGACCGAAGACTCGGCCGATCTTGTGCGTGCCTCGACGTTGCACCATGAACAGGCCAACGAGAATCACAATCGAGATCGGAATGATCCAGTCGTTCAGCGCAGTCGTCGCTACCTTCATGCCTTCGACCGCACTCAATAC
>JAYTKG010000427.1:0-1574 GCA_043730435.1 Acidimicrobiia bacterium
TCTACCTGCATCGGGAAGCACTCCTGTGTCCCGAAGCGGATGACGACATTCTCTTCAAGAATGTCGCTCTCGTCGCTGCATTTCCCGATTGCCATCGCCACCCGACCCCAATTCGGATCTGCCCCATGGACGGCCGTCTTGACCAGCGGTGAGTTGACGATTGACTTAGCGACGCGTTTAGCTTGAGCCGCGTCGCGGGCTCCGTCAACACGGACCTCGATCAACTTCTCGGCACCCTCGCCATCGCGGGCAACCTGGCGGGTGAGCGACACCAGCACCTCGAACAACGCGTCCTCGAATGCTGGCAGTGACACCGCAGCCGCGAGCCCGCTGGCCATCACGATTGCCGTATCGCTCGTGGAGGTATCGGTGTCGATGGAAACGCAGTTCAATGTTCGATCGATCACACTGCGGAACACCTGGTCAAGATCAACCGGTGCAACCAACGCATCCGTGAACACCAGCGAGATAAGGGTGGCCATGTTCGGCTCGATCATGCCGACGCCTTTGGCAATGCCGACGACACGCGCTGTGGAACCAGCGACTGTGGCCGAAGCAACCTTGGCAACGGTGTCAGTTGTCATTATTCCGGCGGCTGCGGAACCAGCATCAGTGGTGGTGAATGGGTATGTCAGGGCCGCGAGACCAGCATCAACCCGATCCATTGGGTATTGGCGACCAATAACCCCCGTGGATGCAATGAGCACATCGTCTGGGGCGCAGTGCAGGGCGTCAGCAACCCCGTTGATCACGGTATGCGCGTTGGCTAAGCCAACGTCACCCGTGGCCACATTGGCATTCTTGGAGATAACGACGACGGCTCGGGCGGACAAATCGCCGATGTTCTCACGAGAAATGATCACGCTTGGACCGGCAAATCGGCTCTGAGTAAACACTGCGGACGCGGCGCAGCGTTCAGCCGCGGCTATCACGACGAGATCGTCGGTGGTGTCCTTGATGCCGATATTGGAAACCGAACACGTAAATCCGCGAGGAAGGTCTACTGCGATCATTGGCTCGTTAGACAACCGTGAGTTGTCGGCCCAAGCCGTTACCAACCGCAACGAAAATATCGCCGAGAGCTTGAATCTGCTCGGCCGACAAACGATCAATGAGATGCAATCGGACGCTGGCAACATGGGCTTGCGCGGCATTGGCCATTGCTTGCATGCCCAGTTCGGTCACGCTCGCAAGCATCACGCGGCGATCGCAGGTGGACGGCGAACGCTCGACCTGATGGGCCTTGACGAGACCATCCAGGCGCCGCGTCAAACCGCTGGGGGTCAGCCCAAGCCGCGAGGCCAAGTCACACATGCGCATCCGTCGATCGGGTGCCTCTGACAGTACGACCAATACCTCGTAGTCGCCCGAGGTGAGCCCGAACGGCGTCAGGTCGGCCTCGAGCGCCGTGCGTAAGTGAGCCTCAGTTTGAATGAAGGCACGCCATGCGCGCATCTCGTTCGGGGTCAACCATGAAACTGCCACGGTGTCAGTGTAGTGAGCCGCCGCAGTACTGTCGGGAAATGCTCCGCCTTCATCCATTCGGATCCACTTTGACGATCGAGACCGGGGCC
>JAYTKG010000428.1:0-4382 GCA_043730435.1 Acidimicrobiia bacterium
CGTCCATCCGTCACGGACCGCTTGGTCGTCTTCGACGATGACGATGACAGCCATGATTATGGCATTATGGCTCAGATATGGGGCGTAACCGCAGCGGTCGTCGATGGAAGACGACGCTCGTCCAATTCGCCTGTCTGACTGCGCTGATTGGTTGTTCAAAGACTGCGTCTCAGCCCCGACCCGCCGACAGCGGGTTGATGGGCGAGATCACGTCGCGGGGTCAGTTACGCGTCGGTCTCAAGTTCGACCTGCCGGCTTTCAGCGTGAAGGATCCCACCACAGGACGCATCGAAGGTTTCGACGCAGAGATCGCCAGACTCATTGCGTTTGCCCTCTTCGGCGAACGCAATGAGAGCCGGGTCTCCTTCGTGGAGGTCTTGTCACGAGACCGGGAGGAAGCTATTCGAGCGGGCTCGGTCGACCTGGTCGTGTCCACCTACACAATGACTCCCGAGCGGGAAAAGCTGGTGGCCTTCGCCGGTCCGTACTACGTGGCCGGGCAGGATATTTTGGTGAGACGATCCACCACGGACATCACCGGCGTCGATTCGTTGGCTGGTCGAAAGACCTGTTCGGTGAACGGGTCAACCTCGCTTGCCAACGTTCGCCGACTCGCCCCCACGGCTGACACGTCGATTGCGTTCGATCGCTACTCGCTGTGCGTCGACGCGCTGCTCGACGGTCGTGTGGATGCCGTCACCACCGATGATGCAATTCTGCTCGGCTTCTTACGCCAAGACCCGGATCGGCTGCGACTGGTCGGGAAGCCCTTCACCACCGAGCCCTACGGCATCGGCCTGAGGCTCGATGCCACCAGTCTGCGCACGCTGGTGATTGACGTGCTCGCCAAGGCCGAGGCCGACGGTTCGTGGAAGAGGATCTACGAAGCAACCATCGGAAAAGCCGGGCTTTTCGCCCCACAGCCGCCTCAGCTCACGCCATGACGAGGCTTGTTTCTTAGCGTCGTCTTATCGTCGATTTACGGGTGCCTTGGGCGACACAATGACCTGACGTCCGTAGCGTCGCAGGCATGGCCGAAGCAGCAATTGTCCTCATGGACGTCAACAAATCTTTCGGCACTCATCACGCCCTGAAGGACATCAGCCTCACCGTGGCCAAGGGCGAGGTTGTTGTGGTGCTCGGGCCGTCGGGTTCGGGAAAGTCCACGTTGTGCCGGGCTATCAATCGGCTCGAATCCATCGACACCGGCACTATCTCCGTGAACGGCACGCCAATTCCAGCCGAGGGAAAAGAGTTGGCCCGGTACCGAGCCGATGTTGGCATGGTGTTCCAATCCTTCAATCTCTTCGCCCACAAGACGGTGATGGAAAACGTCACGCTCGGCCCCATTCACACTCGTGGTCTTACGGCAGTGCAGGCCGAGGAAAAGGCGCGAACCTTGCTGGATCGGGTCGGTGTACTGAACCAGGCAGACAAGCTGCCGAGCGCACTTTCGGGTGGTCAACAGCAGCGTGTTGCTATTGCCAGGGCCCTTGCGATGGACCCGAAGGTGATGTTGTTCGACGAGCCAACCTCGGCTCTTGATCCCGAGATGATTAACGAGGTACTCGAGGTCATGATCGCCCTGGCCGCCGACGGGACCACCATGCTCGTCGTCACCCACGAGATGGGTTTCGCTCGTCGCGCCGCGCACCGAGTGGTCTTCATGGACAACGGCGCCATCGTTGAAACCGGCGAACCGATCGCATTCTTTTCCAGTCCCCAAACCGAGCGGGCCAAGGACTTCTTGTCCAAGATCCTGTCTCACTAACCCCCGGAGAAAACCATGACCCACATGACCCGTAGAACCCTTCTGGCAACCGTCAGTCTCACGCTGGTCGCCGCAGCATGCGGCAGCAGCAAGACAGCGGACACCACGGCTACCACTGCAGCTGGAGCCGCTACCACTTCGTCGCCCGCAGCGACAACTGCAACTGGTGCAGCGACCACTGCCGCTCCTGCAGCGACAACAGCAGCTGGCGCAGGGACCACGGCCGCGCCGGCAATGTCGGGCGAGTCAACCGTGGCCAAGATCAAGGCCAAGGGCAAGATCGTGATCGGTACCAAGTTCGATCAGCCCCTGTTCGGTCTCAAGAACCCGACCACGAACGAGGTAGACGGCTTCGATGCCGAGATCGGTCGCTTGTTGGCCAAGAAGATCTTCGGTGATGACATCAAGGGCAAGGTCGAGTTTGTTGAGACCACCTCAAAGGTGCGTGAGGAGGCGATTGAGCAGGGCAAGGTTGACCTGGTCATCGCCACGTACACGATCAATGCCGCCCGCAAGGAACGTGTTGGGTTCGCCGGTCCGTACTACACCGCAGGACAGGACCTTTTGGTGAAGAAGGGTGACACAACAATTACCGGTGTCGAGTCGCTCGACGGCAAGAAGGTGTGCTCGGTGCAGGGTTCCACCTCGCTGAAGAACCTGGCCGAGAAAGCGCCGAAGGCAGATGCGTCCATCACGTTTGACAAGTACTCGCTCTGCGTCGAAGCGCTCCTTGACGGTCGAGTCAACGCCGTCACGACCGACAACATAATCCTGCTCGGATTCGTAGCCGACAACGCCGACAAGGTGCAGCTGGTGGGTAAGCCGTTCACGAGCGAGCCCTACGGCATTGGCGTGAAGAAGGATGACAACGACTTCCGCGGTTGGGTGGACGACCAGCTCGAAGCCATGGCTAAGGACGGCTCATACGCCAAGGCGTGGGACGCCACTGCGGGCAAGACCGGTCAGAAGGCACCGACCCCGCCCGCGGTCGACCGCTACTAGATCCCCCCGAACAGTCGACCCGGGTAGGCAGCGTTGCCTGCCCGGGTTTGCTGTCCTTTTCGTTCCGAGTGTTCATGGAGATGACGTGTGAAAATCGTTGGGGACAATCTGGGGCTCTACTTTCGGGGATGGTCCATAACGCTGCTGCTCACGTCGGTGAGTTTCGCGGTTGCGCTCGTCATTGGCCTCCTGCTCGCCAGCGCGCGGGTTAGTCCCGTTGCCCCCTTACGTGGGCTGGCTCGCTGGTACGTGGAGCTCGTCCGCAACACACCGCTCACCGTGCATATGGTGCTGATGTTCTTCGGCCTCCCCAAGCTCGGCATTCGCTTCGGCCCGATCACCACGGCCATCTTGGTGCTGTCGATCTATACCGGAGCGTTCGTCGGTGAAGTCATCCGTTCAGGAATCAACACTATTGGCGTCGGCCAGATAGAAGCTGGACGGGCAATCGGTCTGCCGTTCACGGGGTTGCTTCGCTTGATCGTTATTCCGCAGGCGCTGCGAGCCACGGTTGCACCGCTCGGTTCGCAACTGTCTGCGCTCGTCCGAAACTCGGCCGTGGCGTACACCATCTCGGTGCTCGACATCATGGGGCGCTCCGATCGACTCATTACCGATCTGGCTCGCCCCATTCCGATTCTGATTGGGGCTGCCTTGGCCTACTACACGCTCACGATCCCGTTAGCCGTTGCCATCAACGCCGTTGATCGACGAGTGCGGGTGTCCCGATGAGCACGTTGATTCTTGCCGACAAACTCGGGCCTCGGGGCCGCCGTCGAGTACGCCTGCTCAGTCTGATCGCCTACGCCGCTTTCGCCGTTGTTGTGGTGCTGGTCGTGCGTCGCTTCGATAGTCGGGGGCAACTGCTGTGGTCGAAGTGGAACTTCATCACCGACCAAAAGCTCATGCGCTTCCTCCTGCGAGGTCTGCGTGACACCCTGACCGCAGCCCTCGTCGCCATGGCCATCGCCTTGTTGCTGGGCGCACTTGGCGCGTACTTTCGCCTAAGTCCATCGAAGCCACTGCGCGTTGTCGCCATTGGGGTGGTGGAGCTGTTGCGAGCCACGCCGTTGGTGCTGCTCATCTACTTCATGGGCCAGTTCATTCCCCGCTACGGCACCGAACTCGGCAGCTATTGGTATCTCGTCATCGGCCTCGCTGCCTACAACAGTGCAGTCATCGCTGAGATCTTTCGTGCGGGTGTGAACTCGCTTCCCCGCGGGCAGCGCGAGGCCGGGCTCACCATCGGCTTCACGGAGGGCGAAGTACTTCGCCGCATCCTGTTCCCGCAAGGCGTCCGACGCATGGTGCCCGCGCTGGTCAACCAACTGGTGACGCTGTTGAAGGACTCATCCCTTGGCGCACTGGTGCTGCTGCCCGCAGTCAACGATCTGCTGCACCAGGGCAAGGTCCTCGGCGAGTTCAAAAAGAACCCGCTGCAGGTCTACATCGTGGTCGCCCTCATGTATGTCATCACCAACTTCGCCCTCTCGCAGGTTGCCGCCTACCTCGAACGCCGCCGCTCCGGGGATCTTCGGTCAGAGCCAAGGTGACAGGCGATCTCGCCGTAACAAACCTCGCGGATGGACGTCTTTGACATCGAACGGAT
>JAYTKG010000429.1:0-3265 GCA_043730435.1 Acidimicrobiia bacterium
GGTTGCGGTCGACTACGAGGTTTCGGGGGTCCCGAGCCACTGGGAGCAGGACGTCAACGGACAGTTTGTCGAGCCCAATGGGCCTGGTTGCGGTACGAGTTTGGGCGTTTCGGTGTCGATCACCTGAGGGCAACTCCCCGTAGGCAGGTTTGCTTCAGGCCTCGTCGATGACGTGATTGCGCAGCGTGCCCAGGCCGGTGATTGACACTTCTACGACGTCGCCCGGCACGAGTAGCACCTGCGGGTCGCGGGCGTAGCCGACACCGCTTGGCGTGCCGGTGGCGATGACGTCGCCTGGTTCAAGGGTGGTCCACTGCGAGCAGTAGGCGATGATGGCTGCGGTGGAGTGAATCATGTCGCTGATGGGCGCGTCCTGGCGCACAATGCCGCTGACCGTGGTGGTGAGCTGTGCAGCGGACGCATCGAACTCGTCGGGCGTGACGATGGTGGGGCCGAAGCCGCCGCTCTGCTCAAACGACTTACCGGGGGTGAATTGGCTGGTGTGGCGCTGGTAGTCCCGCAGGGTGCCGTCCATGAACAGCGAGTAGCCGGCGACGTAGTTGAGGGCGTCGGCTTCACTCACATAACGACACGTCTTTCCGATGACAACGGCCAGCTCACCTTCGTAGTCGAACGCCGTGCTGACGTGTGGTCGAACGATGGGCTGCTCATGGCCGCAGAGTGACGATGGGAAGCGCACGAAGATGGCTGGGTTCTCGGTGGCCGACACCGGCGCGCTCGACTCAGCCCGGTGCGCGGCGTAGTTCAAACCAACGCACAGGATGCGGCGCGGATTGGGAATGGGCAATGCGTATGCGGCGCTCGCAAGCGCCACGGTTGGTGCCGACGTGGCGGCCTTGGCGATGGCGTCGGTGCCGGCGGCCAGCGCCGACGCGAGGTCGGGCCACGTACCGCTGACGTCATGGAGCACCTCTCCGTTGATCGGCCCGAAGGCGTAGTGGCCGGCAACGTGAACGGTGGAGAGGCGCATTGACTGATCCTACGTTTCGCCCGCTCACCGTACGAAAAGCCGTTCTGCGTCAGCTTGGCGGCACGAGGTCTCGCAGCGCGCCTCCCGCCCACCACCGTTCGAAGCGCGGCTTCGCGGTGGCTCGCACCGGCTCGATAAGGAAGCCCTGCGGTGAACGCATGTAGGCAAACGTTCCGTAGCCCTCTTCCGGCGGGAGGCCGGCCGTTTCCAAGGTCCAGCCGGAGCTTTGCAAACGTTCGACTTCGCCGACGATGTCTTCAGACCACACGCCGAAGTGGTGCGCTCCGGGAGCAGCCGCGCCGTCCCAGATGCTGCCGGGTGCGCCTTCGATCAACTCAAGGTGCACCGGCCCTTGAACCGAGTAGGTGATCTTGCAGGGGATCTCTACCCGCCCGGTACCGGGCACCCAGGCCACCCGCATTTCGTCGATCATGGACGCCCACGTAACACCCATTGTGCGACCCAGTTCTTGCATCGACCCGTTGATGTCCGGCGTGAGAATGCCGATGTGGAACAGGTTGGCCAGGTCGTACATGCGCTCAGTCTTGCAGGTGCCAGTCGATCGGTGAACGCCAGGCTTGCGCCAGTGCCGCGTTGGTTTTGCTGAACGGTTTGCTGCCAAGAAAGCCGTTGTGGGCCGACAGCGGCGACGGGTGCGCGCTCTCGATCACGACGTGCCGAGATGTATCGATCAGAGCCTTCTTCTTGCGGGCGTAACTCCCCCACAGGATGAAAACGACCGGCTCCATTTTGGCATTCACGGCTCGAATGACCTGGTCGGTAAAGGTCTCCCATCCCTTGTTGGCATGGCTCGCTGCCGCGTGCGCTCGAACGGTGAGCACGGCGTTCAGCAGCAGAACACCCTGATCGGCCCACGCACTGAGGTCGCCATGTTTGGGTACGTCGATGTTGAGGTCGGCCTTCAGTTCTTTGAAGATATTGACCAGGCTCGGTGGTGGTGGAACCGGTTTACGAACTGAGAAGCACAGACCGTGGGCCTGCCCCGGACCGTGGTACGGATCCTGTCCGAGAATGAGCACCTTCACATCGGCGAGCGCAGTGCGATGCAGCGCCGCGAACACTTCGTCGCGCGGAGGGAAAACCTGATGCTTGCTGCGCTCGTCGCGAACAAACGCCTGCAACTCGGTCCAATACGGCTGCACGAGTTCCGGCTTCAACACCGGGTTCCAGTCGGTCGTCGCCATGCCTATTCTCCTTGGTACAGCCGGTGGAGATCCACCAGCTCTACATCACGACGGGAACGAACGGCAGTCTTGAGTGGTGCGGTGAAACCACTCCGGCTGACCAGGATTCGCTTGATCGGCTCGCCTCCTCGGGCTTTCACTATCTCGTCAAGACGCTCAAGGACGGGCAGCTCCATCGGTCGATCACCAGCCTTCACCTCGCCAAGCGCCAGCAGTCGCGTACCCCCAGTCGTTGTCGATTCCACTGCGGCCAGATCAACCTGCGCCAACGATCCCTTGACTCGGATCTCGGTCGAACCAACCAGCCTCGCTCGACCGCCGAGTGTCTCGAGCGATGCGTGCAACATGAGCCACTCGGTCGCCAGCTGCTCAAGATGTGGTCCATACACGCGACTTCGGATAAGCGGGGCGTTCTCTTCCCAAACCTGCGAGGCAAGTTTGCGGTGCAGCAACCGCGATTCGTTCGGCTCGACCACCAGCCGATGAAAGCGAACGATCGGTTCAGCGATGGCGAACGTGCTGCGCTTGTCTCGCAAAGGATCACGGTTTTGCGTGATCCAACCTGCGTCAGTCAGAACCGTGAGAGCGTGCGACAGCGAAGTCTCCGAACGGTTGAGCGCCGCCGTGATTTCTCCTCGCCGACGAGCACCTTCGGCGACCGCCCCAAGAAGGCCCCAGTAAAGGGCCTGATCGGATAGGGCCGGATCTTCGGAAATGACGATGCGGCCTTCACGAAACAGCGGCGACGAATTCGAGAGCAGATTACGAAGGACCCAGGCATCTACGTTGCCATCGTCCGGAGTGTCGCCGCTGGCATAGTCCAGATATGCAGGTGTGCCGCCGACGAGTGCGTGAAGCCGAAACGCAGCGTCGGGGTTGGCTTTCAATCCCCAGAACTCGGCGGCCTGGCGGTAGGGGAAGGGGTGCACCGCCAGCTCCATCGCGGCGCGGCCTCGCAGCGGCGCATCGGCATCGAGGAGCTTGCGCATTTGACCGAGCGCTGAACCGCAAAGAATCAAACGGGCCGAACCTTTCGTACGGGCAAGCCCACGGGGTGACAAGACGGCTT
>JAYTKG010000430.1:0-2108 GCA_043730435.1 Acidimicrobiia bacterium
GGGAAGTAGCTGGTGCTGATCCGGTCGTTGGAGACGGCGGCAGTGAGGCCCTTGACCTCTTCGGTGGCCAGGGCGGGGATGACGATGTTGAGGCGCACCCCGATGAAACCGACAGCGATCAGACCGCCGGCAACAGCTGCCCATCGTGCGGAACGTCCCATTTTGGTGGCAAGGATCACGATCGGGATAGCGGTACCGAGGGCGATTTGCCAGACCCAGAACACCCACCAATACGGCCCGGAGAAGATCAACTTCAACCCCGCAACATGCCCCGGCACGTTCCCGTAACCGGCGACGAGATACTCCGACGCCTGGAA
Source organism: Acidimicrobiia bacterium (assembly GCA_043730435.1). GTDB lineage: Bacteria > Actinomycetota > Acidimicrobiia > Acidimicrobiales > Ilumatobacteraceae > JANMCE01. Next base: position 318 of record JAYTKG010000430.1, read on the forward strand.
GATGACATCGAGCACGAGCAACCCGAGCACCAGCCGGCCGAGAGCGACGATCGTCTCGGAGTTGCGGTGGTAGCCGCCCTGGAAGATCGCCGACACCAGCATCAACAACGCGCCTCCACTGGCGAGCGCCGAGAGCAGAAACAGGATCGGGAACAAGCCGCTGTTCCAGCCCGGACGAGCGGCAACCACACCGAACAGTGCACCTACACCACCGTGGAACATGATCGCCACTGGCACGCCGATGGTGGCGAGGACCTTGACGATCTTGCGGTCACGAACAACCGACTCGTCCGAGGTGGCTTTCGCGCCCAAGGACAGCACCTTGTACAACTTGGCCCGCACACCGGTGCCCTTTGCGCCGACGACGAGATCCCTGCGAAGCAAGAACCAGAGCTCGACGGCGAGGAGGAGGAAGTAGGCGGTGTATAGCCAGATCATCCAGGCCATCGGCGACTTGAAGTTGGCGTAGGCGAACACGTTGAACGCCCGGCCCATGTGGCCGAGATCGACCCAGATCGCTAGCAACGCGAGAGTCAGGGTGATCAACGCTTGGAACAATGCGATCCGACCGATCGACTCGAACCGCTTCACCCCGAACACATAGACGAGCGCCGAGATCAGGAACGATCCCGCTGACAGGCCGATGAAGAAGATGTATGCGGCAACCCACAGTCCCCATGGGATGACGCTGCCGTAGTTGGCATTGCCGTGCCCGTTCGACAGGCGATCCCACCATCCGAAGATGCCGATCGCGAAGAAGACGGCGCCACCGGACCAGAACACACGCTTCAACCAGATGTCCACGATCGCCTCCTACAGCAGGTAGTACACGTTGGGCTCGGTACCGAGCTCTTCTTTGAGCCGCACGGCCTGGCGCTCCTGCAACAGGCGTGACACTTCGCTTTCGGGGTCCATGAAATCTCCGAAGTGGATCGCGTGACCTGTGCACGTCTTCGCGCACGCCGGCCAGCGTCCCTCCTCTTTGGAGTACTTTCCGTCGGCGTCTTGCAGGTGCAGACAGAAGGTGCATTTGCGCACGTTCCCAATCGGTGATTCGTCGTCCGCTCGCACTCGGAACTGGCCGTACTCCGGCGAAGGGACATCCGCCCACGCCCCATCCGGAGCGGTGATGTCGTAGTTCTCGCCGAAGTCGAAATAGCGGGCGCCGTAGGGGCAGGCGGTGATGCAGTAGCGGCAGCCGATGCAGCGGTCGTAGTCGACCACCACGATGCCATCCTGCTCCCGCTTGAAGGTTGCCGACACCGGGCACACCTTCGTGCACGGCGGGTTCTCGCAGTGGAAGCACGGCTTAGTCATGAATAGCGGGCGGTCGAACTCGTTGTCACGGGTGTCTTCGACAACGACGGTGTAGTACACGCCAGGTGGGGTCTTGTTCTCGATCTTGCATGCCACCATGCACGCCTTGCAACCCACACACCGGCGGGTGTCGATCACCATCCCATAGCGGTACTTCTGCTTCGACGACGTCTCCGAGCCGCCTGCAAAGACCGGAGCAGCCGTGGAGCCGAGAACGTATCCTCCGGCCAACGCGGCTGCCAGTCCACCCGCCCCCATCGACAGCAGGCGATCGAGGAACTGGCGTCGATCGATGTCGACCCGCTCTTTGGCATCGCGAAGTCTTGGAGGAGGGACTTGTACAGGACCGGGCCGTTCGACCAGCGCGGTGGTGCAGCCGAAGTCTTCTGACACACTCATGGTCTTCATTCGGCCAGAGAACGGTTGGCGAGACCAGAGCACAACGTCAGTAGTGTCGGGACGTTCGACTCCCCG
>JAYTKG010000431.1:0-4156 GCA_043730435.1 Acidimicrobiia bacterium
GCGCTCGTGCTGTTCATGACGCCGGGGTTGGCGTTTTTCTACGGCGGCATGGTCCGCTCGAAGAACATGCTCAACATGCTGATGATGAACTTCTGGTGCCTGCTTGTGGTGCCGCTGCTGTGGGCCGTTGCGGGGTACTCGTTGGCGTTCAGCGGCAAGGGTCCGGTGATCGGCAACTTCGACAAGGCGTTCGGACGTGGATTGCCCATCGGCACCATGGAACCGGCGGTCATGATCTTCCTCGCCACGTTTGCGGCCATCACACCGGCGCTTATCGCCGGTGCCGTTGCTGACCGCATGAAGTTCGCGGCGTGGGCCATCTTTGTGCCGCTGTGGAGCCTGCTCGTGTACGTGCCCGTCACGTACTGGGTGTTCTCACCGAACGGTTGGCTGCTGAAGCGGGGCTCGCTCGACTTTGCCGGCGGTACCGCCATTCACGTCAACGCCGGCATCGCTGCGCTGGCCGTCATCTTGGTACTCGGCAAGCGCAAGGGCTGGCCGGGAGAAGGCTCACCGCCGCACTCCATGCCGCTGGTCATGATCGGCACCGGCATCTTGTGGTTCGGGTGGTTCGGCTTCAACGCCGGCTCCGCGTTGGCCGCCGACGGTCGCGCCGTGCAAGCGTTCATCAACACCTTCCTCGCGTCCGCGGCGGCCGGACTGGCGTGGGGTCTGGTGGAACGGGCGCGGCATGGTCACGTCACCAACCTCGGTGTGGCATCTGGTGTCGTCGCCGGGCTGGTTGCGATCACGCCCGGGTGCGGATACGTGACATCCATGTCCGCCATCGCTATTGGTCTGGTAGCCGGCGTGGTGTGCCAACTCGCGTTGAGCTTGAAGGTGAAGTTTGGGTTCGATGACGCACTCGATGTCATCGGCGTGCACCTTGTGGGCGGACTCGTTGGTTCGCTACTCATCGGCTTGTTCGCCGACCCCAAGGCATTCAAGCTCGACTTCCGTGCCGGTCTCTTCAACGGTGGCGGCCTACGCCTGCTGGGCGAACAGCTCCTCGCCAACGGCGTAACGCTCGTCTACTCGTTCATCATCACGTTTGCCATCGCTACAGTGCTGCACCGAACCATTGGGCTGCGGGTAACGGCCGACGACGAAAGCGAAGGTCTCGACATCACGCAACACAGCGAGACTGCCTACCACCAGACCGAGCGCTCCATGGGGAGACTGTCGTGAAACTCATCACCGCCATCATCAAGCCCTTCAAGCTCGACGACGTGAAGAACGCGCTGAAGGCGATCAACGTTGAAGGCATGACCGTTTCGGAGGTGCAGGGTTTTGGTCGTCAGGCCGGTCATACCGAGGTCTATCGCGGTGCGGAGTACAAGGTGGATTTCGTTCCGAAGATCAAGCTGGAGATGGTGGTCGCCGCCGATGACGTTGCCCGTGTCGTCGATGCCATTGTGGCCGCGGCGCGCACCGAAAAGATCGGTGACGGCAAGGTATGGGTGACCTCGGTGGAAAGTGTCGTTCGCATCCGCACCGGGGAACGTGACAGCGACGCCATCTAACGCGCCCTTCGACCGTTCTGAACTGCTTGCCGATCGGTCGTTGCGGGGCGAGTCGTTCGCTACCGCGTACGGCGCACTGGTCGACGGTTGGCTGGCCGGACTGTTCGAAGCGACGTTCCGCGACACGACAGGCGTGGCGCTGGTCGCAACGGGCGGGCACGGCGCGGGGCTGTTGGCCCCGGCCAGTGATCTAGACCTCACCCTTTTGCACGACGGCAACCTTTCGGCCGACGATGCCGCCGGGTTCTGGTATCCGATATGGGACGCCGGCCTGAAGCTCGGTCACTCGGTGCGCACCGTGGCCGAAGCGCTTGATGTTGCTCGCACCGACCTGGCCACGGCTACGTCGCTGCTCACGACGCGCCCGCTGGCCGGTGATGAAATGCTGGCGGAGACCTTACGAACCAACGGCACCCGTCAGTGGCGGACGGACGCCAAGCGCCACCTGGCGGAGCTGTCCGATTCGATCAATGAGCGCCATCGACAGTTCGGAGACGTTGCCTACGCGCTCGAACCCGACCTGAAAGAAGGCCGTGGCGGGCTCCGTGATGCCCAGGCTCTGCGGTGGGCAAGCGCGGCAGGGTTCGGCCGTCCACCAGAACTCGACGCACTCCTCCAGCCCGAGCAGGTTCTGATGGAAGCGCGAGTGGAACTGCATCGAGTGACCGGACGGCCTGGTGACCGGTTGCTCCTTCAGCATCAAGACGACGTGGCCGAGCGTCTCGATGACCCCGGTGCCGACCAACTCATGGGTCGGATCGCCACCGCGGCCAAGGCCATCGGGTTGGCCTCCGACGAGTACTGGTTCGATGTGCGACGCGAACTCGGCGTAGGTCGTTGGAGCCGACGCGAACGAAGCAAGGCGCTCGACGACAACCTTGAACTGGCAGCGGGTCGCATCGCACTGCGGCCCCAAGCCGTGCTCGACGGAGCCACCGTGCTGCGGGTGGCGGTCGCCGCAACAATGAACGAGGCCCGCATTGATCGGGCCACGATGGCAGCGCTGCTCGAAGCCCCCGAGTTCTCCGATCCGTGGCCACCCGATGCCCAATCGTTGCTGGTGCAACTACTTGCGATGGGTGATCGGGCGGTATCGGTCATCGAGGCTCTCGATGAGGCCGGGCTGTGGTCGCGCCTCATTCCCGAGTGGACGCCCAATCGTTGCAAACCACAGCGCAACGCATACCACCGCTTCACCGTCGACCGTCACCTGCTGGAAGCCGTCGCTCGCGCCTCTGACCTGGTCGGCCGAGTGAAGCGGCCAGACCTGTTGCTGGTGGGCGCACTGCTGCACGACATCGGCAAGGGCTACCCGGGCGATCATACCGAGGTCGGCATGGTGCTGGCCGACACCATCGCCAGGCGCTTCGGTTTCAATGACGACGATGTCGAGACCATCGTGCTCATGGTGGAGCATCATCTGCTGCTACCGGACAGCGCTACACGCCGTGACCTCGATGACCCGGCAACCATCCGCTGGGTCGCCGCATGCGCCGGAACCAATGAACGTTTACATCTCCTCCACGCTCTCACCGAGGCTGATTCGATCGCCACCGGAACCTCAGCCTGGGGCACATGGAAGGCCGGTCTGGTCGCCACGTTGGTGGAACGCACCGAGCACGATCTTTCGGGCGGTGACGTGGCTGAAATGACCGACTCGCCAGAGCAGCGGGCCCAGCAGGAACGGCTGCTGGGCGAAGCACGACGGCACGACGGCCCACTCGTAGTGGCGCACGGCAACGAACTCGTCGTGGTGTGCGCCGACCGTCCAGGGCTGTTCAGCCGGATCGCTGGCGTGCTGGCCACATGCGGCCTCGACGTGGCCGAAGCATCGGCCACGGGCGTGGATGGCTTTGTGATCGACCGGTTCCGCGTCACGTCATCGTTTGGCGGCGACATCGCCTGGCCCAAGATCGAACGCACGCTGCTCAAGGCATTGACCGGGCGCATAGCACTGGACGCGCGACTCGCACAGCGGGCCCGAACGTACGCCAGACCCGCCGCGCAGGCGCACCACCTGCGACCCCGGGTGCGGGTGCTCAACGAGGCGTCCGACGACGCCACCGTCATCGAAGCCACCGGTCCCGACAGCATCGGCTTGCTGTACCGGCTGACCAAAGCGCTGGCCGAACTCGAGGTGGACATCGGCCGCGCCAAGGTCGTCACCATGGGCAGCGATGTGGTTGACGCCTTCTATGTTCGTGATGCCAACGGCCACAAGATCACCGACATTGATGACGTAGCCGAGATCGAGCAAGCCCTGCTCCACGCGCTGCAGGTCTAAGCCTCGGGTACCTTCTTGGCTCGGCTGGGCGCGACGCGCATTGGTTCGTCGGGCATCTTCGGGTACACCGGCGGCCACGGTGCGTCCTGCAGGCCATTGTCGCGGTCGCGCTCGTGCATGGCCAGCAGCATGAGCAGTGACTGCGGGTCATCGTTCATCTCTAGCCACGGGTCGCCAAGTTCGGCGACGCGGGCGGGCACGTTCGACAACGTGAGCGCGGCGGGGTCGACGGTATCGACTTCTTCCCAGAACAGCGGAGTGGACACCTGGCCACCGACGCGAGGTCGCACGCACCACGGGCCGAACACGGTCTTGTGTGGGGCGTTCTGATTGAAGTCGACGAAGATGC
>JAYTKG010000432.1:0-4782 GCA_043730435.1 Acidimicrobiia bacterium
ACTGCGGCTCCCGCGGCCGCGGTTACCACTGCGGCTCCCGCGGCCGCGGTTACCACTGCGGCTCCCGCTGCGGCTGGCAGCTATAAGACCGATCCCACATGGGGCGGCGTCGCTGAGGCGACTGCAGGCGACAAGTGCGGCCTGGGCAATGGCAAGAAGGCCGAAGGCACGCCGGTCAAGATTGGCTCGGTGAGCTTCTTTATAGCGTTCAAAGACGGCCCGAACGCCATGAACGCCTACGTCAAGTGCGTCAACGAGAACGGCGGCATCCATGGCCGCCCCCTGGAGTACATCAGCCTCGACGGCGAAGTTGACCCGGCCAAGACCACTGCGGCAGCCTCCAAGCTCATTGACACCGAGAAGGTTGTGGCGATCGCCGGCGGCTTCTCGCTGCTCGACTGCGCCGTGAACGGCAAGACCTACGCAGACAAGGGCTACAACATCATCGTCGCCGGTGTTCCGGCCGAGTGCTTCGGCTCGCCGAACATTGCGGCAACGAACATGGGCCCGGCTTATTCGGCGCAGGGCGCGGCCGAGGCCGTCATTCGTGCCGGTGCAAAGGGCAAGATCGTCCACATTACGGGTGACGGTCCAGGGTCCGAGTACAACGGTACGTACGTCGCCGCAATCGCGAAAAAGAACGGCCTGGAGTTCGAGGACATGCGGGCATCGCAGCCCGACGGGGCCACATTCGCCGACCCGGTCACGGTTACCCTCAACGCAGTGAAGAAGGCTGGCAAGGGCGGTGGCGTCGTCATCACCGCTGTGCCACCGGCGACCCTTCAGATTCTGAAGGCCGCCGAGGACCAAGGCCTGGTTGGAGATGTCATCTGGGGATCTGCCACGCCCGCCAATGACGTGTCGGTCGCCAAGGCTGCGCCCAAGTCGTTCGACGGCAAGTTGCTGATCAACGCCGAACTCGCACCTCTCGATTCGCAGGGTCCCGACATGAAGTTGATCCGTGATGTGCTGGCCAAGTACGACACCGAGAAGACCCCGCTGGGCTCCTTCTCACAGATGGGCTTCCTCATCGGGCGTATCATCGTCGACACGTTGAACAAGATGCCGGCGGCCGACGTCGACGACAAGGTCAAGGTCAACGCGGCAATTAAGGCCATCACCAACTTCAAGACCGACATCCTCTGCAAGCCGTGGTACTACGGCGACGGCAAGGCCCACGTCCCGAACAACTGGGACCTCACCGTCGTGCCGCAAGGCGGCGCCATGGTGGTCAAGGAGAAGTGCTTCGCCATCACCCCAACGGATCCAGTTCTCACCCAGGTCCGCGCCGACGAGGCCGCCAAGAACCTCAACAAGGGTTAGATCCAGTCAACCTTTCCGCTTCGAGTAGTTAGTCCTTGGAGGGACTGTGCCTGGCTTTGACAATATTTTGCAGTTCCTGATTCCAGGCTTGGCTCTCGGAGCGCTTTACGCAGTGTCCGGTACAGCACTTGTTGTGCTGTACCGGACTACCGGTGTTCTGAATTTTGCCCTGGGGGCCATTGGGGCCTTCGGGGTGCACATCGCATGGCAGTTGAGCGTTGGCCCCGGTCTGCTCGGTATCAAGACCGGGCCGTGGCTCGCCTATCTCACCGGCGTTGTCTTCTGCGCCGCGATTTCGGTGTTCTACGGACGGTTCTTGGCGCCGGTCTTCGCCCAGCGTGACCCGCTGACACGGGCGCTTGGCACGCTCGGCATTCTGTTGATCTGTCTCGGCGTGATGACGTGGCGCTGGCGAACCCAAGACGCTCGCTCACTCACTCTTCCGATGAAGTCATGGAAGCACCAACTCGGTGACTTCCGGTTGAACGGCACGCAGCTCGCGGCGTTGCTGTTCGGCATCTCGATGACGGTGGGTGTAGCCACGTACCTCCGTAAGTCGGCCATGGGCACTGCAATGCGAGCGGTCGCCAACGACCGTGACGTCGCTGCGCTCCTGGGCATTCCGGTGCGCCGGGTCGAATCGCTGGCATGGTTGTTCAACGGCGTGATCTGCGGAGTCGTCGGGTTGTTCATATCCGACCTGCAGAACAATATGGTGGCGACCGGTCTCACGTTCTTCGTGATTCCTGCTCTCGCCGCCGCCGTCGTCGGTCGCCTGGTCGGTCTTTGGGCCACCTTTGCTGGCGGGCTCGCTATCGGTGTCATCGAGGTTGAAGCCAGCGGCTTTTCTACAAAAATCGTGTCCGATTACCGCTCTATGGTCCCATTCCTCATTGGCATCGGAGCCCTCATCTGGCAAGCCCGCAAACGAACAATCGTCCTAAGCGGAAGGGCAATGCAGTGATTACTTCCATCTTTCGGGGTATCACCGTTCGTAAGGCGTTGCCGGTCGTGATCGTTGCGGCCATCGCGTTGTTTGTCATTCCCGGGTTTCTAGCGCCATTCTGGGTAAAGGTGCTCACCCAGGCGACGTACTACTCAATCATCGCCGGCGGGCTCGTATTGCTGTATGGCCGCGTTGGGCTGGCTTCGCTCGGCCAGGTCGCCCTATCAGGCGTTGGGGCTTGGGTGTTCGCCCGCCTCTATTACGCCACACACCTACCAACCCCGGTCCTGCTGCTCCTGGCTGGTCTCGTCGCAGCCGTCGTTGGTCTGGGTCTCGGGCTGCCTGCGCTTCGATTGTCCGGTCTTTACCTATCGCTTGCCACGCTGATGATGGCGGCCGCCGTTGGCATCTTCATTTCGGTACTCAAGTTTCCAAACGGTGGCCCCGGTTTCTCGGGCATCGTGAAGGACCAGAGCGAGCGAAAGCTGATCCGACGCCCATCGATCGCCGTAGGTGACACCGCCTTCTTCCGGTTCTGCATCGTGGTGGCGGCGCTGATGTTCGGCCTGTACGTACTGCACCTCGTGACCAAGCCGGGCCGGGCGTGGGCATCGATCGCACAGAGTGAGGCTTCCGCGCTCGCTGCTGGTGTGAACATCACGGTCTACAAGCTCTGGTCATTCGTCTTGGTGTCGTTCGCCACCGGTGTCGCTGGTGGGCTGCTTGCTTGCGATGTCGGCACGCTCTCGGCGGCTAACTTTCCGCCCCAGGAATCGCTCATCCTTATGGCCGTCGTGCTGATGGCGGGCTACCACTCGCTGTGGGGCGGTGTGGTCGCAGCGTTGCTTGCCCGCCTCTTGCCCGAGTTGCTCAAGAATGACGACAGTGTGATCGGCTGGATCATCCAGCGCTTTTACGGCGGCTGGACGGGCGTATCGGCCACCATCGGCCTCATCTTGTTCGGCATCGGGTTATTGGCCAACCTCAGCGGCAGCACAAAGGCCATGAAGAAGAAGGGTTTGATCTCGTGATTGAGATCAAAGATCTGACCGTCCGCTTCGGCGGCGTCGTGTCGATCGATGACATGAGTATCACGTTTCCTGGCGGAACCTGCGGCCTGATCGGGCCGAACGGTGCCGGCAAGACAACGTTTTTCAACGTGCTATCCGGCTTCGTCACCCCAGCGACGGGGACGGTGAATATCGACGGTGTCGACCTGTTGGCGATGCCAGATTTCCAGCGAGCCCGTTGGGGCCTCCGCCGAACCTTTCAGACCGAACAAGCCATCGAGAAGATGAGCGTGTACGAAAACGTACTGATCGTCAGCGAACACACGTCAAAATTGAGCCGGTCAGCGGCCGCCGCTGACGTGTCTCAAGCGATCGAATTGGCCGGGCTCAAAGACAAGGCGAAGGTGGCCGTGGGTACCCTGCCGGCGAGTGACCGGCGCATGGTCGAAGTGGCTCGGGCAATGGTCGGTTCGCCGAAGCTGATTTTGTTGGACGAACCGGCAGCGGGCCTTCCCGAAGGCGAGACCGAACGCCTTGCCCACGCCATCAAGCAGATCCCGGAGACCATCGGCGCCACGGTCATTGTGGTTGAGCATGACATGAGCTTGGTGCAAGCCTGCTGCACCACCACCGCAGTACTTGACTTCGGTCGGATGATTGCGAACGGCCCAACCGGCGAAGTGCTGCGAAGCCCGAAAGTGCTCAGCGCCTATCTCGGCGGAGAGGAACTGCTATGACGGACACGCTCGAGATCGAGAATGTCACGGTGCTACGTGCTGGCCGCGAGGTCGCCCGAGAAGTCACCCTGTCGGCTCCCGCCGGTCAGATCACGGCGCTGCTCGGACCGAACGGGGCCGGAAAGTCCAGTCTCGCGTTGGCAGTCTCCGGCCTTTTGCGCTCTGCTACCGGCTCGATTCGTCTGAACGGTGTCGAGGTCTTGGGGCGCAAACCCGAACAGGTGCGTGCCGCCGGCATCTCGGTTGTGCCCGAGGGCCGTCGCTTGTTGCGCTCCCTTTCGGTCGCCGACAACCTCAAGGTAGCGACATTCGGGAACAAGGGCTCAGGCGATGAAGCCATGGCCAGCATGCTGCAGTTGTTCCCGGAGCTTGAGAAGCGTTTGGAACAGCCAGCGTCGGCCTTGTCTGGTGGCGAGCAGCAGATGCTCGTGCTCGCTCAGGCCCTAGTGTCGAACCCGAAGGTGCTGCTGGTTGACGAACTGTCGCTCGGCCTAGCGCCGATCATTGTTAAACGCCTCGTTCCGACCTTGGTTGAGGTCGCCGCCCGTGGTGTCGCTGTGCTGCTCATCGAACAGTTTGCACACGTCGCGCTGGCCGAGGCCACGAAGGCCTACATGATGGAGGGCAGCCGCATCCGCTACGACGGCACCGCCCAAGAACTGACGGACAAGCCCGAGCTTCTGCATTCCGCTTACCTGCTGCGGACCTGACCTGCCCGGGGGTGCCTGCCGTTTCCAAGTCGCCGCCACCAAACCCTCACGTAGTG
>JAYTKG010000433.1:0-21894 GCA_043730435.1 Acidimicrobiia bacterium
CGGCTTCTTCGTCGGCGAACTCTGCTCGTACACCGAGGCCGATCGCGTCTGTATTCCGGTGCCGTTCTATCATTGCTTCGGCATGGTGATGGGCAACCTAGGCTCCACCAGCCACGGGGCGGCGATGATCATCCCGTCACGGTCGTTCGACCCGCGAGCCACGCTCGCCGCCGTGGCCGCTGAGCGATGCACATCGCTGTACGGCGTGCCCACCATGTTCATCGCCGAGCTGAACCACCCCGACTTCGCGACATTCGATCTCACATCGCTCCGCACGGGCATTATGGCCGGCTCCCCATGCCCGGTCGAGGTCATGAAGCAGGTGATCGACAAGATGGGCATGCGCGAAGTGTCGATCTGTTACGGCATGACCGAAACGTCCCCCGTGTCCACGCAGACCCGCAAGGACGACTCACTTGATCGTCGAGTATCCACGGTTGGCCGTGTCGGTCCGCACGTAGAGGTGAAAGTGATCGACCCGGCCAGCGGCCGCACCGTGCCACGAGGCCAGGCGGGCGAATTGTGCACCCGCGGGTACTCGGTGATGCTCGGCTACTGGGCGCAACCCGACAAAACGGCCGAGGCCATCGACAGTGCTCGTTGGATGCACACCGGTGATATTGCGGTGATGGACGACGATGGCTACCTCGCCATTACAGGCCGCATCAAGGACATGATCATCCGCGGAGGAGAGAACGTGTACCCACGCGAGATCGAGGAGTTCCTGTACACCCATCCCGACGTGGTGGATGCTCAGGTCGTGGGGGTGCCCGACGCCAAGTACGGGGAAGTTGTGATGGCCTGGGTGAAACTGAAACCGGGTTCGCCAGAGATGACCGCGTCGTTGTTGAAGGAGTTCTGCACCGGCAAACTTGCGCACTACAAGATCCCGCGTTACGTGCATATTGTGGAGGAATTCCCCATGACGGTGACCGGCAAAGTGCGCAAGGTGGAGATGCGCGAAACCTCAATGGCACTCCTAGGGCTCTCGGGCTAGGCGGCGCTGTCGTGTTTGGGTGTCCAGCCGGGATGCCCAACGGTGTAACCGATTCGATCCCGCCATGTTGTTGCAGATGCAACATCTTTCCGGATCTCGTTGAATTCGTGGTAGGCGACGCGGAACGGGTTGAACGTGCCGATGTTCTTGGTGAGGCCGTACTTCACCCGTCGTAGTTCGGGTTCGAAGGTTCCGAACAGCTTGTCCCAAAGAATGAGGATGCCGCCGTAATTCTTGTCGAGGTACTGCTTGTTGGCGCCGTGATGAACCCGATGATGGGACGGTGTGTTCAGGACGGCTTCTGCTTTGGGATGCAGCCGGTCGATGGCTTCCGTGTGAATCCAATACTGGTAGAGGAGATTGAGTTGGCCGGCCCGGAACGTCTTGTTGGAGGGGAAACCCAGCAGTGGCATCGGCGCAAAAATCCACGCCATCATCACGCCCGACCACGTTTGACGCAGCGCGGTGGAGAGGTTGTAACGGCGGCTTGAGTGATGGCTCACATGGTTGGCCCAGAACAGTCTGATCTCGTGTTGGAAGCGATGGTCCCAGTAGTACAGAAAGTCCCACAGCAGCATCGCCAGCCAAAGCGAACCGCGGCGGCCGCCGATGTTGGAGACCCGTCGGCGGAACAGGGCGCGATCAAGCCGGCCGAGCAACGACAGCGTGGCGAAACCGAAGGCAACGTTGCCGACGAGCATGAGCAGACTGGCCGCTGTGTCCTTGCGCTCATAGCCGGCGGGAATGAGCGGGTCGGCCGGCAGTTGGGGGCCCGACAGGGTCGTCTCATCGGCGGTGTCGAGGTCGTCGATGGCGCGCTTTGTTGTCACTCGCCGCAAGAGCACGGCCTCAGCGACCATGGTCGCGACGAAGAACGGCAGGGACAGTTTGTCGATCGGATCGAGGGACTTCAAACTCTTCCGCACGATGACTAGTTAACCGCAGAGTGCTTGGTCATGTGATGGCGTGGTGCAGCTTCGCTTTTCGCTACCGCTCGTGGCGCTCATTCTCGCTTCGCTCGGCAATCTCGCAAGTAGGGCTAGAGCCACATAGTGACGGAGCGTGGTTCGGCAGAACTTCGTCAAATTCCGGCCGACTTATGCCGGGTGCGCGCAAGGTGTCGATGGGTTACGCATGCCAACACATGCGTCAACGACACGCGGTCTTACGAGGCGTCGCTTCCTGGTGGCCACTGCCGGCTCCACGTTTGCGATGATGTTTCGTACGAGCGATGCGAGCGCCGAGACACCCGGTGACATCGCCGTGCGTGCAGCCCGTAGCCAGCTCGGCGTTCCGTACCTGTGGAATGGCGCAACACCGGGCGTAGGTTTCGACTGTTCCGGTTTGGTGATGTGGGCCTGGCAACAAGCTGGTGTGTCGATGGATCACTACACCGTGGCCCAGTCGACCAGCTTCCGGGAAGTGGGCATGAACGAGCTGATTCCCGGCGACCTGGTGTTCAATAAATCTCTCGGTCACGTGGTGATGTTTACCGGTAACGGTCGGTGCATCCACGCGCCAAGCAAGGGCAAATTCGTGCAGGAAGGCATCATGTACAACTCGGCGCTGGCGGTCCGTCCGACCCTGGCTCCGATCCGTCGAGCACCAACGGGCAAGGCGCCGAACACGGCACCCACACCCGCTCCGGCACCAGCGGCAGCTCCCACACCCACTGCAGCACCCACACCCACTGCAGCACCCGCCCCCGCCCCCGCCCCCACACCCGCTCCCGCACCGCCACCACCGCCGCCGGTTGCTCCGCCAACGGCAGGAGGCACCTATGTGGTGGTAGCGGGTGACACGCTTTCGCGTATCGCCACACGTTCCGGAACTACCGTCGACCAGTTGGTCCAGGTCAACGGAATCAAGAATGCCAACATGATCTACGTCGGTCAGATGCTCAAACTCGCCTAAAACGGCGCTGCATCCAGGTCGTACGACCATTGAACACTACCGGGGTGCACTCCATCGGGCCCATGGTTACTGCATGGATTCACCCCTAGGTAACTCTCCGTTCAGTTCTTCGCCACCCCGTCAACCTGGCAAACGCTTCGTACTCTGCTCCCACGACGGATTCGGTCTGGGCCATGTTCGGCGTAATGGCCTGATCGCCCGCCAACTGCTGATCGAGCCCGACACCGAGGTCGTTATGGTGACCGGGTCCTCCGTAGGTGTGCCATGGATCCAGCACCCCCGGCTATCGGTGGTGATAGTCCCGTCCATGACGAAGGACGCCTCCGGCATGTACCGCCACTCAACGATGTCCTTCGCAGAAGCGTTGCGAGAACGAGCCCGACTGCTCACCGAGGTGGTGCACACCTTTCGTCCCACGGCCCTGGTGATTGACCGCCACCCGTACGGCATCGGCGGCGAATGGCGCCCCGGTATAGAACTCGCCCGTAGCCTTGGTGCTCGGATCGTTGTTGGCCTCAGGGACATTTTGGATGACCCGGCTGTCGTGCAGAGCGAGATCGAAGGTGACGGCTGGCGTGACGTAGGCGACCTCTTCGATGACGCGTTCGTGTACGGGGCGCCGTCGATTTGTGACCATCTCCTGGAATATGGCCTACCGATTCGCCCGACCTATCTTGGGTGGGTCACCGATCCGGCTCCGGTCGGGCAACGCGACCCAAACCTTGTGGTCGTGACCGCCGGCGGAGGAGCCGACGGCGAGAGCCTGCTGAGGCTGGCGCTTGCCACGGCCCGATTGCGTGAAGATCGCCGCTTCATCATTGTTGCCGGACCGTACGCCGATCACCTTCCCCGTTCCGTCGACCGGTCGGGTCGAGTTTCGGTGGTTCGCAGCGTGCCGGGCTGTGCCGAGGTGTTTGCCACTGCTGGCTTCGTGGTGCAAATGGCGGGATACAACTCCACCTTTGAGGCCCTCTCGGCCGGTGTTCGACCCATTCTTTTGCCCCGTCGAGCGCCACGGCGCGAACAAGCCATCCGAGCGACCCGTCTGGCCTCACTTGGTCTGGCCGATGTGCTCGACGACGCCAGTACGCCATCGGAGTTGGCATGGCTTCTAGACCGACCGCGAGGATTTTCTTCGTCAGTGCTGCACGACGCCGGTATCCACATGGACGGCGCCTCGCTCAGCGCCACAGCGCTGCTCGACAACGCTCGCGAGTTCGTCCGATGATCACGCTGGCTCGCAACCTTTGGCCGCTCATCCGCCGCTATCGGCGCGGTCTCCTGCTCGGTGCCTTGTTCGCCGGGCTCGAGGTGCTTTTCAATCTCGCCGGCCCCTGGCCGCTGAGCTTCGTGGTCGACCAGATCATCCAATCCGAGGGCACCCATCACGGGTCCACCACCTGGCTCGCTGGCGCCATCATTGCGATGCTCGCGTTGGTCGGCGCGACCTCACTGCTCGACTACTGGTCCACCCGGCTGCTGTCGGCATCGGGTCTTCATCTGGCCAACGATCTGCGCGACGAAGTGTTCAGTCATCTGCAGCGACAGTCGTTGCGCTATCACGGCGAACGTCAGGTTGGCGACCTCGCAGCCCGTGTCACGGGTGACGTCGAGCGGTCACAGGACACGATTGTGCAGACCCTTTCGGTGCTCTTCCCGAACCTGTTGCTCATCATCGGAATGTTCGTGGTGATGGTGGTGCTCGACCCCTGGTTCACCCTGCTCGCGCTCGTCGTCACGCCCCCGTTGGGTTTCGCTGTGCACCAGGCCACCCGGAAGCTCAAGGTGTCAGCCCGCCGGGCTCGCAAAGCTGATGGACAGGTGGCTGCGGCCGCCACCGAAAACCTGTCGGCCATGCAGTTGATCCAGGCCTATTCGCTGGAGGACCGCCAGCGTGAGGGGTTTGCGAAGTTGTGTCAGACCAGCATGCGGGCCGGGTTGGAGACCGCTCGACTGCAGGCTCGACTCAGCCCGATCGTTGACACCTCAAGCGCGGTCTCGACGGCGATCGTGCTGTGGTTCGGGTCGGTGCGTGTGATCCGGGGCGAGATGTCCCTCGGCGTGCTGCTCGTGTTTCTCAGCTACCTCGGTTCGCTGTACAAGCCGATCAAGGCGCTCTCGAAACTCAGCACGGTGACGTCGAAAGGCCTTGCGGCATCAGAGCGGGTGATGGAGGTCCTCAATACGTCACCGCAGATTGCTGACTCGGGGCGACCGCCCATGTTGCCAAGAGTCACCGGTCGTATCGAAATGATCGACGTGGGCTTCACCTACGGCCGTGAGCCGGTGTTGTCAGACATCAACTTGCAGATCGAAAGCGGCGAAACGATTGCGCTCGTCGGGCCGACGGGTGCTGGCAAGTCGACGCTCGCCTCCTTGGTGCCGCGCTTCATCGACCCGAATTCAGGCGCGGTGCGAATCGACGGTCATGACCTTCGTGAGGTTTCCCTTCGATCTGTTCGCCACCACGTCTCAATGGTGCTGCAGGATTGCGTCCTGCTACGAGGCACGCTGCGCGACAACATTGCGTGCGGGTTCCCCGGGGCATCGGAGTCGGCGATCGATAGGGCAGTGCGGTTGGCGCTGGTGGATGAGTTCTCCAGCCGCCTGCCCGATGGACTCGACACCATGATTGGGGAACGCGGGAACAACCTGTCGGGTGGCCAGCGGCAACGCGTCGCCATTGCGCGAGCCATTCTGAGCGATCGGCCCATTCTGATCCTCGATGAGCCAACCAGTGCCCTCGACCCGCAGTCCGAGGAACTCTTGGTGGAAGCGCTGTCCAACCTTCCTTCGCAACGCACGACCCTGGTGATCGCCCACCGGATGTCGACGGTGCGCCACGCTGACCGCATCGCAGTGATGGAGAGCGGACGGATCATCGAGCTCGGTACTCCCGACTATCTCCTTGGATCGGAGAGCACATACCGCCATCTGGTCACCCTGCAGAACGGCCTTTCCACGCCACTTATGTCCGCACCCCCAGGAGGAGAACGATGACCCACGTGCTCTACGTGCTCAAGCGATACCCGCGGCTCAGCGAGACCTTCGTCGTGCGCGAGATCAGTCAGCTCGAAGCGGCTGGCGCAACCGTGTCGATCGATGCGCTGCTTCCCGCGGAGTCGGGATTGCAACACCCTGAAGTGGCGTTGGTTCGGGCTGCGGTTCGCTACATCCCTCGCCACCCTCGGCTGAGATCAGCCTCGGCCCGTACAGCGCATCTGCGGGTGGGTCTGCGGCGGCCGTCGGCTTGGATTGGTTGTGCGCTCCATGCTCGTCGGTACGGCACCTGGCGTCGCTTCGTGCAGGCCGGACTCGTTGCCGATCGCGTGCGGCGTGAAGGCATCACCCATGTGCATGCCCACTTCGCCACTGCAGCCTGTGAAGTGGCGCAGGCCGCCGCAGCTATGGCGGGCGTGCCCTTCACCGTGACCGCTCACGCCAAGGACATCTTCCACACCGACAACATTGCGCATTTGGCTCGACGAGTAGCGGGCGCGGCCTCGGTCGTGACCGTGTCGGAATTCAACGTTGAGCATCTCCGCAAGACGGTGCCGAACACGCCGGTGCGGTTCATCGCCAACGGCATGGCCGCGGCCGACATGCACGGGCCGGCGCGTCAGGGTCCGGTGCTTTGCGTCGCCCGACTGGTGGCCAAGAAGGGGATCGACACCTTGCTGGAAGCAGTTGCTCTGGCGGCCAACGACTTCCCCTCAATGCGGGTGGAGATCATTGGTGACGGTGAACTGGCCGAATCGCTGCAGGGTCTGGCCCATCAACTCGGTATTGCAGAGCGGGTGAGGTTCCTTGGCCCGCAATCATCCGACGCGGTTATGGATGCCTACCGGCGCTGCTCGATGTTGGCGCTGCCGTGCCGGGTGACGACCGATGGTGATCGAGACGGTATGCCGACGGTGATTCTTGAAGCGCTCGCTCGCGGCATTCCGGTGGTGTCCACCGACGTGTGCGGCATCACTGAAGTTGTCTATCACGGGCAAACGGGACTGCTGGTGGAGCCCGATGACCCGCACGCATTGGCCGCCGCTATCGGCAAGCTTTGGTCCGACAGTGACCTTGCTGGCCAACTCGGCATAGCCGGGCGCGACCTTGTGTTGCGCCGCCATGATCCCGCCCAGTCCGCTCAACAGATGTTGGCGTTGTATCAGGAGGTTGCCCGATGAGAATTGTCGTTGCCTGTACCGATCTCGGTGTCCGTGTTCCCGGAGACAAGGGTGCATCGTTGCATCTGACATCGATCACCAATGCGTTTGCCGAAGCTGGCCACGATGTGTTCCTTGTCGGTGTTGCCGGTCACGGCGCGCCGGCGACTGATGTGCGATCGATCCTGCTGCCTCATCCGGGGCGGGCCACCGGTTTGCGGCGAGAAGTGAACAAGCTCCGGTTTGTCCAAGGGTTCTGCGGAGCCGTTGGCGATGAGATTGTGGCCTTCAACCCCGACATCGTCTACGAGCGCCTGTCGCTCTTTGGCACTGCCGGCATTGAGTTGTCTCGGCGCACCGGTGCCCAGCACGTGGTTGAGGTCAATGCACTGCTGGCGCAGGAGGAAGCCACATGGCGTGGTCTGCGACTGGCGAAGCGGGCGTCTTGTGCCGAGGCTGCGGTCCTTGCTCACGCCGACTTGCGGGTCGCGGTTTCCACGGAACACGCGGCCTCCGTAAACGCAGTGTGCGGCGGTCGAACCATCGTTGTTCCCAACGGTGTGGAGACGAGCCGCTTTCGCAACCTCCCCGAAAAGGCCCAGGCTCGACGAAAGCTCGGTCTGCCCGAAGAGGCTCGCCTGGTCGGATTCGTTGGGGCGCTTCGACCCTGGCACGGAGTGGACCTCGCCCTCCAAGCCTTGGCGCTTGTGCCGAACATCGTTCACCTTGTGGTGGCAGGGGACGGTCCGATCCGTGAGGAACTCGTTGCGCTGGCCGATCAACTCGGTGTGAGCAACCGCGTGCATTGGCTCGGGCAGGTCAGCCACGCCGATATACCCACCGTGCTCGCCGCCTGCGATGCGGCCACCGCCCCCTACCCGGACCTGGCCGACTTCGCGTTCTCGCCGCTGAAACTGTACGAGTACCTGGCGGCCGGGTTGCCGGTCGTCGCCAGCGCCATCGGGCAGATTCCCGATGTGCTGGGCCAGGGCGCGTTCGGCCTTCTGACCCGGCCTGGCAACGTGCGCGATCTCGCCGCGGCGCTCTGGATCACGTTGTCCCAACCGCAGCGTTATCAGGCCTCGGCGCAATCGGCCCGGATGCACACGCTCACGCATCACAGTTGGCGGCAACGAGCCGACACGATCATCCAAGCAGCGAAGGAGAGTGACCGCTATGCAGTGGCCGCTTGATCATCCCGCAGTAACCGATGAGGCACTTGCGCCGTGGGCGCATCATGCCTCCACGATTGCGCCCGGCGCTCAGGTCGTTCGACTACTGCGCCACCTTCCCGGGCGCCGCGTCGCAACTCAGGTGAGAACAACTGACGGACAGTCAGCCGTGCTCAAGGTCTTCGCCAGTCCCCGAGCCAGAGGCAACGATCGCCGGCTCGAGGCGCTTCAACGCTCCTGGGTGCGCAACCTGGTGCCGCGACCGCTCGGCGTGGATGCCACCGGTCATGTCTCCCTGGTGGAATGGGTCGACGGCGTCATGTTCGACCAGACCCCTGACGACTGTTTCGCTGCGGCCGCATTCCAGGTGGGTGTCTCGCTGCGCCAACTTCATGAGAGCGGCGTCGAACTTGATCGCACATGGACCATTTGCAAAGAGTTGGCACCCCTGGACAAGCGGCGGACACCCACGGTGGAGCAACTCATCGGGTCGATGGGCGGTCTGGAAGAACTGGCCGACCAGCTGGCGGACGAGCCGCTGGTCACCGCGCATCGCGATTGCCATCCACGCCAAGCTGTTATCGCCCACGGCTCCGCTCGATGGATCGACCTGGACGATTGCGCCATGGCCCCTGCGGGGCTTGATGTCGGCAACATGATCGCCCACCTGAAACGAGAGGCGGCGATTGGACTCCGCGATCAAACGGTGGCCGACGCCGCGGTAGCCGCTTTCCGACGGGGCTATGGTCAGCTTCCGGCCACGACCGACGTTTGGGAACGGCTCAGCCTGGTTCGCCTTTGTGGCCTGGCCGAAACCCGTCATCAGCGGTCGGACTGGCTTACCTCCATCTGCAGATTAATGAACGACGAGACGGCAACAGTTGCTGCTCCGTTGCTCTTGATCAGTTGACCTGACAACATCGCCGTGTGGCGACCCAACAGAAGGGCAAGACGACGGCGGACGTACGTACACCTATTTTTGCAACCGAAACAGGATTCACCAAGATCTTGGACTCGTCGTCCACCTCGATTCGAAAACTGCTGGTCCGCTTCGTGCTGGCCGGATTCCTGGCCCTCATCGTCGTGAGCGCAGTGACCGCGTTTGCCAGCAGCAGGGTCGGGAACCAGCGCGCCGTCGTAGAGGCGCAGAACATCACCCGGGTAGTGGCGCGGGGCGTAATTCAGACGAATGCCGATGATGCCATCGTGTCCGGCGACCCGACCTCGGCCGAGTACATGGCGGCCCTGCAAGAACTCAACAACATCGTCACGGACACGGTGGTCAATCGTGGTGCCTTCGCCCGAGTGAAGCTGTGGACCCAAGATGGCACCATCGTCTATTCCGACGATTCTCGCCTCATCCGCCGGAACTTCCCCCTCGGTGATGACGAGTTGGCGATCTTCCAAGGAGCGAAGGGCGTCGCTGGAATCAGCGATCTGTCCGAACCCGAGAATGCGTTGGAGACGGAAAAGAAGCTGGTGCAGGTGTATGAGCTGACCCGTACGAAACAGGGAACGCCGCTGTTGTTTGAGGCGTACTTCAAGTACGACGACGTGCGAGCCGTCGGCGTGACCCTTTGGGGACAGTTCGCACCGATCGCAATAGGATCACTGGTGCTGCTCGAGCTCATACAGATTCCGATCGCTATGACACTCGGTCGTCGCCTGCGGGCAGGGCAGGTGCAACGCGAGCGACTCCTCCGTCACGCCATCGAGGCGTCTGAGATGGAACGGCGGCGTATCGCAGGTGATCTGCACGACGGTGTTGTGCAGGACCTTACCGGTGTCTCGATGAGTCTCACCGCAGCCAGTTGGGCGGGTGGTCCGGACGCGCCCGCCATGGCCGAAGCATCGTCCAAACTGCGGGATGGCATCAAGTCATTGCGGTCGTTGCTGGTGGACATCTACCCACCAAACCTGTACGAAGAGGGACTTGAATCGGCGCTCAGCGATCTGCTCGGCGGCCTCGCTAATCGTGGGCTGCACGTTCACCTGGCCGCCGAACTGAATGGTGCTGATCTTCCACCCGATGTGGTGCGGCTGCTCTACCGAACGGCGCAGGAGGCGCTGCGCAACGTCGTGACCCATGCCGGCGCGAGCAACGTTCGCATTGCGCTGTCAGCGGTCGATGACGTGGCTTCAATTGTGATCGACGATGATGGTAAGGGTTTCACAGCCGACCGTATGGCCGTTCGGGTGGACGAGGGCCACGTCGGGCTGCGTGGCTTGGTGGACCTGATCGCCGAGGCCGGCGGTGAGCTTGCGGTGTTGTCGGCAGTTGAAGGCGGCACCCGCGTTGAGGCAAAGATTCCCTACATAGCAGTACCCCGAAAGGCCCGCTTATGATCAAAGTGCTTGTTGTTGACGATCACGTCATTGTCCGAGACGGACTGGCTCAGGTGCTTGCGTCGGCAAGCGACATCGAACTGGTCGCCACTGCGTCCAACGGTGTTGAGGCGCTGGCCGCCGTTGCCGAACACATGCCCGACGTGGTGTTGATGGATTTGTCGATGCCCGAAATGGATGGTGTGGAGGCGACCCGTCAGATCGCCACCGACCACGTCGGTGTACGCGTGCTGGTGCTGACCTCGTTCAGTGATCAGTCCCGCATCATGGATGCGCTTTCGGCAGGGGCGGAGGGCTATCTACTCAAGCACTCCGAGCCGAAGGAGATCGTCGCCGCCATCCGTTCGGTCTACGAGGGGGGCTCGCCGCTCGATCCGAAGGCCGCTCGCGTGCTTCTCGAGTCCCGCCGCTCCAAGCAGGTCGGTGTCGCTCTCACCGATCGGGAACGCGAGGTGCTGCTGCTGGTGCGCGATGGGCTTGCGAACAAGCAGATCGCTCGACGCCTGGCCATCAGTGAGCGGACCGTCAAGGCTCATCTCACCAGCGTGTTCCAGCGTCTTGGCGTGTCCGATCGCACGCAGGCTGCATTGTGGGCCGAAAAGAACCTCACCTGACCCGTTGGGTCGGAGCTGGACTACTTGCCCTTGCCGCTGCCAGAGCCGCCTGAGCCCGAACCGCTGCCGCTCGACTCCGAACCGCTCGACCCGGAACCGCTGCCGCTTGACCCGGAACCGCTGCCTGACGTGTCGGCGGTCGTTATTGACGTGGCGGGTGCCGTCACAGGCGCAGGCGCTACGGCTGACTTCGCCTGAATCGTGGTGGAGCTGCTACCGGATCCGCTGCCTTTACCCGAACCGCCTCCGCTATCGCCCGTGGTCGTGACGGGACCGCTGGTGGGGGCTGGGTTGCTTGTGGTGGCCGGACCGACTGTGGTTGCCGAGCCGCCTCCGCCCGGCCCCTTCGAACCTGACCCATCGGAGCCGGAGCCGGAGTTCGATGCGCCGGACGTGCTCGACTCCGGCGCAGAGGTGTCGACCGTGCCTTCGATGGTTGTGGACGGTGCCTTCGCTGGAGCGTTGCTCGAGGGGGCGGGGCCGGTACTCGCTGAAGGTGGCGTGGTCTGAGCGGCCACCGCGGTGACAACGTCCTTCGTGCCGGTGGTGCTCACGGTGACGGCGGCCGAGCTGGCGGACGGGACCGTTGTTGGGGTGGTGGAGGCGCTCGTTGTTACCACGCTCGTCGATGTGGTGGTCGCGGCAGTCGAACTCGTCGCCGCGTCGGCGGGAGCCGAAATGTCCCAGACGGACTGTCCCGACGATGGTCCGAGGTTCGGGAACAACGTCTGACGTACGGCGTAAGCGGTACCGACCGTTCCGAAACCAAGGACGAACCACAAGCCTCCGGCCACCAGGGATCGGGCTCGCCGACTTCTGGCCGACGGCGTCGATCGAGCGGTCTTCTCAGCCCGAAGAATGCTGCGGATCGGTACCGAGTGTTCTCGAACGTTGCGTCCGGTTGAGCTGAGCACAAGGGTGAACGGCCCACTGGCCACGTCGTGCCCGGTTTCCAGCCACGAGTCGTTGGTCATGTACCCAGTATGACGGACGACAATGCGGAGCGAAACGAGACAATGGTCGTAGTACCTCGTTGCGCTCTGCGCCTCTACTGGTAGGTGATCAGGTCAACCCGGGGTGAAAGGGCCGAGACCTGGGCCGGTGTGAACAGGTTGGTGTCCTGGCGAAGGAACAGCTTGAAGCCGTTGTGGAATGGCGCGTTCGCCTGGGTGAAGCCCCAGGTAGCGAGCTTCTCCGACTGTGACCCGAAGCCATCCATATGGAACGTTATGGCCAGACCCGGACGGTTCACCACAAGTTCACGATCAGGAATCATGCGCACCTGGAATTGGTGTATCACAAACAGCTTCTCAGGTAGGTGGTTGTCGGCCACGATCTTTGCCACGTACTCCGAGACCGCATTCACTTCAGCCGCCCGCACCGAACCAATCGCAATGCCCGGTACCGAGTTCGGCCCAAGGCGCCATTCGGGGTCGAGCGCAAGCCCGACGTTGGGTTCTTTGAGGAACTTTTCGTAGACCTTCACTTCGGTAAGGAAATCACTGCGGCCCGGCTGGATATCGAGCACCAAGTACAAACCGTTGGCCCGAGCCACGTCGAGGTAGCGCTGAATCTCGGCTTCGGTCGTGCGAGAGCGGTACAAACCGTCGCCTCCAGGAGCTGCCTGCGCCGTGGTGACAATGAGCTCGAAGGCACCCAGGACTGGCCGCCCAAAGCTCTTCCAGGTGGAAGCCAACTCACTCACACGGGTGGCCGATGCCTCGGGTGACTGCTCGCCGAGAACACCGAGTGCCGGGCCAGCCCCGTTGCCGTAAAGGCCAACCATGGTGAACGTCGGGAACAGCGTCTGGCCAGGGCAGTCGGGGCCGGCAGTTGGCGGCGGCGGGCCGGTGAGATAGCCGACCACGTCGACAATGACGTTGGCGTGGCCTTCGGTGAATAGGCACACGTCACCGGCGACCCCGAGGCGGGAGATGGCGGCGTTGGCCACGGTTTGGCCCGCACGGTAGTTCAGATTGGAAGCGACGGGCCGGTCGGTGCCACGAGGATGCAGCGTGATGAAACCAGGTCCGGCACCAAGCGCAGTGATGTTGAGCAACACAGCCGTGGCATCACTCGGTATGGCGACCCGGTCGCCGACTTTGAGCTGCAGGGTGCCCTGATCTGGCCGGCGCCCCTTGCCGCCGAAGGCCCCGTCGGCCGTGCTGTTCACCGAGCGCGTATCGAGTATTCGGGCAGGGGTGGGCAGTGAGGTGAGTTTGCCCTCCGGGAACCATCCGATGACGTCGATGATGGTGCTGGTGGAACCGACGTTGAACACGCAGGTATCGCCACCGCCATCGAGGCGACTGACCACCGCGTTGGCGATCGTGTCACCGACTTCGTAGTTCACGTTGGACGCCAACGGCGTGGGCTGATCGCACGGGTAGACGGTAAG
Organism: Acidimicrobiia bacterium; assembly: GCA_043730435.1. Classification (GTDB taxonomy): domain Bacteria; phylum Actinomycetota; class Acidimicrobiia; order Acidimicrobiales; family Ilumatobacteraceae; genus JANMCE01. The sequence continues at coordinate 13,602 of JAYTKG010000433.1, forward strand.
GAAGCCCGGCTGTATGGCGCCCTCTGCGGTGACGCTAAGCATTGCCGTTCTGACCCCAGTCGGCACTCCCGCTCGCCCGGCCACCTTCACACGCTGCGTGCTGTTCTGCGGACGCGGTCCGCCACCCACCACGCGGTCATCAATGGTGGCACCGGTAGTGCGAGAATCGGCGATGCGCTGCGGTGCATCAAGCGGCTGGAACTCGCCCGGCTCAAACCAGCTGCTGACATCGACAATGAGGTTGGTGGCACCTGACGTGTAGGCGCACACCACGCCATCGGCCGCAGTCTTTGTAACCGCCAGAACTGCGGCGGTGCGCCCGGCCACGAAGTTCAGGTTGGATGCGACGGGCCGGGGTGAGTCACACGGGTAGAGGGTGACGAATCCGTCGCTGGTGGCGCCATCGACCGTAACGTTCAACACCACCGCAACCGCAGTGTTGGTGACGCCGACTCGGCCGCGAACGGCAATGCGGAAAACTGAGTCAGCGGCGATTGGGCCCTGACCGGCCAGGAAACCGTCGGCGGTCTGACCAGTCAGTCGGGTGTCGGCGATTCGTTTGGGCGCTTCTAGGCTGGAGAGAGCCGCCGCCGGGGGAGCACCGGCCATCGTCAATGTGGCCGTCAACATGGTGACACTCGCGAGCATCACCGCCCCGAGCGGGTGTCGCGAGCTGTTAGAACCGGAGGAATCCCGCCGTGAGAACATCTGCGAAGTATGGCAAACGTATAGGTCTCCGTCGCGCATCTTCGACCACACTTTTCTAGGCGTTCAGCTGCCCGCTAAACGTGACAACCTCCGCCTCCTGGCATGATGACGGGATGAGTCATCCTGCTCCGCTCCGAACTATCGGCGATGTCCAGATCTTTGACGAACGCATGGCACCATTGGCGTTGCCGTCCAGCACACTGCGGCGGCTTGGCGGTGGCGCGAAGTGGTCGGAGGGGCCGCTGTATCTCCTCGACGGCTCGGTGATCTGGAGTGACATTCCGAACAACCGCATCCTGATGTGGAAGGACGGCGCCGTCACCGACTGGCTGGCCCCTAGCAACTTCACCAACGGACGAACGCACGACCGGGAAGGTCGCATCGTGCACTGCTCGCACGGCGCCCGGGCGGTGGTGCGCACAGAACTCGACGGCACGCACACCACGCTTGTTGATCGCTACAACGGCCATCGGTTGAACTCGCCTAACGATGTGGTGGTGAAGCGCGACGGCACTATCTGGTTTTCCGATCCGCCCTACGGCATCATGTCGAATCGGGAGGGTTACCAGGCCGAGTCTGAGCAGGCCGGCAACATTGTGTATCGATTCGATCCCTCGTCACAGCAGCTGACAGCGGTGATCACCGACATGAGCCACCCGAACGGCTTGGCGTTCTCACCCGATGAATCGTTGCTGTATGTGTCTGATACCAGCATCGAGCCGTACGGCGTCGAAGGCTTCCATCACATCATGGTGTACGACGTCATGGAAGGCGTAGCCACCACGGCGAACGGTCGCGTGTTCGCAGTGATCGAACCAGGTTGCTCGGACGGGTTCCGGCTCGACACCGAGGGCAACATCTATACCTCGTCACTCGATGCCATCCAGGTGTTCGCGCCAGACGCTACCTACATTGGACGCATCCCCGTTCCGGAAAAGAGCGCTAACTGCTGCTGGGGCGGACCCGACCGGCGCACGCTGTTCATCACGGCGTCAACGTCGCTGTACGCCATCGATCTCAACGCCTCGGACGTGGCATGAGCACTCTGTTCGATCTCAGTGGCAAGGTGGCGCTGGTCACCGGCAGCAGCCGTGGCATTGGCAACGCGCTGGCCTTAGGTCTGGCTGAGGCCGGCGCACACGTGGTCGTCAACGCCCGCAACGCAGGCGACGTCGAGAGCGCAGTAGCGGCGTTGCGCTCGGCCGGTCATCAAGCCGATGCTTTCGTCTTCGATGTCACCAAGCCCGACCAAGTCGAAACAGCGATCACCGAGATCGAAGCCAACGTCGGGCCGATCGATATCTGTGTGAACAACGCCGGTATCCAACGCCGCGTGCCGTTGCACGAAGTCACGCCCGAGGTGTGGGCCGAGGTGCTCGACACCAATCTCACCAGCGCGTTCCTGGTGGGTACCGCCGTGGCCCGAAAGATGTTGCCGCGTCGGCGCGGCAAGATCATCAACATCTGCTCGGTCATGAGTGCGGTTGGCCGTCCCACCACCGGCGCCTACACCGCCAGCAAGGGAGGGTTGAAGATGCTTACTCAGGCTATGTGCGCGGACTGGGCCAGATTCGGCATGCAGATCAACGGCATCGGCCCCGGGTACTTCCACACCGAACTTACCCAGCCGCTGGTGGACGATCCGGTCTTCAACGGCTGGGTTACGCAGCGGACGCCCGCCGGACGATGGGGCACCACCGACGAACTGGTCGGCGCTGCGGTCTTCCTAGCGTCACGGGCCAGTGATTTTGTTAACGGTCACGTCATCTATGTAGACGGTGGCCTCTTGGCCGTCGTGTAGCGCTGCGAGCGAAGCAGTTCAGTAGCGGAGTACCGCTGCGATGCGCTGGTGGTCGGCGAGCTGATCGTCGTTCACAACGACGGCCTTCCCACCGTGGCGCAACACGGCTTCAATGAGTTCGTCAACCACGTCGTCGACAACGTCTGGCGCTTCCACGTCATTGGTTGGTTCCAACGTCTCACCGAAAACTCGAGCCGCCATCGAGTAGGTTTCCTCCACCACGACCAGATCGATGCGACCCTCACGAGCGAGCGGCCAAAGTTCGTGGACGCCTCCCGCATACAGGCGAGTCGATCGGGCACTGTCCAGTTGCTCCATAGCTCGTTCACCATCGGCTCGAAGCCAGTCGGTGACCAGTGGCCAAGAAAGTGAATGGAGATCGGACCAGCCCGTGCGGTCTTGATTTCCGGCTACCAAACCAATAGCCGGAAGCTCGGCCAAGGCCAAGGTGCGACGGACCGATCGTTCGACACCGGCCACCACGGTAGGCAGCGGGTGACGCTGGTGCTCCACTTGCAGCGCCTGCATCACGGTCTTTGTCCACGCTGCCGCATTCTGTTCTTCGGCCCGTTCAATCGGCCAACCTTCACCGCGTTCTTCCAGCAAGCGCTGTCGATCACCGACAAGAAGACGGGTCTTGCGATCGCTGATTGTGATCACTCGATAGTGGGCGGTGCGGTTGAGGTCGGCAACAAGATCTCTGGTGGCGAAGGTGTCGTCCACGATCACCCGCTCCTCGACTGCGCGGCCCAGCCGCACCACGGCGGAGTAGTCGGGCGAGACACACAGCGCAACCGCGTGGCTGGCTGGATCGTCCACAATCTCGGCAACCATTTCCGCTAGGCGTTCCACCACGCGTCTGCGAACGAAGAGTGGGACGTCACCATCGAGTCGCCGATTTGTGGCGGACACAAAGGTCTCAAGCGTCTTGCGTTCGGTTTCGTTCAGCGCGTGCCGAGGGGTGGTGTTCACCAGGACGGTCACGCTCGGGTACGAACGAAGCCGCTGCAACTGGGTAAGGAGAGCATGATTCACGGAGGGTGCCTTTCGATAGACGGTGCGTCGATCGAAGGTCTCTCCCACTCCGAAGAGCCGGGCTGCCGGGACCAAGGTCCGTACTGACGACAGTGCCGTGTCGGGATACTCCCCTTCAGAGCGTCATGATACCGAAGTATTCGGGGCTTGCACGCGCGGGCGTTACTCCGGAGGGGTACGAATCAGCTCAACCCCGGCAAAGTCGCAGGTGAAATCGGTCAAGAAATTTTGGGCCACGTGATCATGCCGATGGGAAGCCGGCAAGGATGGTGGCGGTGGCCGAGGTGCCGAGGCGGGTGGCGCCGGCTTCGATGAACAAGCGGGCGTGCTCGGCAGTACGAATACCGCCCGAAGCTTTGATGCCCAGCCGATCACCGACGGTTCGTTTCATCAGCCGAACGGCGTGCTCCGTGGCTCCACCCGAGGGATGAAAGCCGGTAGAGGTCTTCACGAAGTTCGCGCCCGCACCCTCGGCGGCCACACACGCGGCAACGATTTCGTCATCGGTCAGCACACCCGATTCGATGATGACCTTCAGGGTTGCGAGCGGCGCAGCGGCCCGAACCAACGCAATTTCGGCTTCCACTGCTCGCCACGCGGCCGACTTCGCCCACCCGAGATTGATCACCATGTCGACTTCGTCCGCCCCGGCAGCGGCGGCGCGGGCGGCTTCGTCGGCTTTCACCTCGGCGCGATGGGCGCCGGACGGAAAGCCGATCACGGTTGCTACCAACACACCGGTTGGAACCACGCCGGTCAACGGCAACATGTTCGGTGAAACGCACACCGCAAGGGTGTTGAACTGGCCAGCCTCGGTGCACAGCTGCGCCACCTCATCAGATGTCGCGTCAGGACGCAGCAGCGTGTGATCGATCAGTTTGGCTACCGCAGTGCTGGTCAGAGTTTTTGTCATTGCGTCTCCACTCCTTGATGCTGGCGAGCGCGCCGTCGTTGGTCAAGAGGACTTCGTCCCGAGGTCACCGACTGGCAAGGAATTGAGCTCGCAGATCGCGCTTGAGGAACTTGCCGCTGGCGTTGCGGGGCAGTGATTCATTGAGGAACATCACCGTGCTCGGAATCTTGTGTTTGGCGATGGTCTCGGCCAGGAAGATCTGCAACTCGGTCGTCGTCAACGCGACACCGGGGCGGAGCACGATTGCGGCGGCAACGTCTTCACCGAGGCGCTCGTCGGGAACGCCGAAGACGGCTGCCTCGGCGATGGCGTCATGGCGGTAGATGGCCGCTTCCACCTCAGAGCAGTAGACATTTTCGCCCCCGCGCAGCACCATGTCTTTGGCTCGGTCGACAATGAACACAAAGCCGTCGTTGTCGATGCGCGCGATGTCGCCCGTAGCGAACCAACCATCGCGGATGGCATCAGCGGTTGCCTCTGGCTTATTCAAGTAGCCCTTCACAACGACCGCGCCCTTCACACACAGCTCGCCGACGACGTCTTCGCCAGCCGGCAGATCCTCACCGTCTGCGCCGATGAGTTTGGCGTCGAGTGTCGGCACGATGGGGCCGCACGAACTGGGCTTGAGGAAATAGCTGCTCGCCATATTGATGGTGATGATGCCGCACGTTTCGGTGAGCCCGTAACCCGTGGTGGGAGCCCCATTCTTGAGGGCCTTGTCGATCTTGCCGACCATGTCGGGCGGAACGGGCGCGCCACCGCCGGTCAGCGCGCGTAACGATGACGTGTTGCGCTTGGCAAAGTCGGGGTGCGCCAGCAGCTCGCGGCTCATGATCGGCACGCCCGTCATGTTGGTGATCTGTTCCCGCTCGATCAGTTCGAGGGCGCGTCCGGCTTCCCACTTGCGCATGAGCACCACGCACCCTCCCGCCATGGTTGTCGGCTGAACGCCACAGTTGTGCGCCGTCACGTGGAACAGCGGAGTGGTGGCCAGCAGGATGGTACGGGCCGGCGGCGGTTCTGGTGGCGTCTCGGGTGCGGCTAAATCTCCGGCGGCCATGGCTTTCGCGTCGGCCATGGCTGCGGCGAGCTGCATGAATCCGACGTTGAAGATATTGGCCACTGATCCACGATGCGTGAGCTGGGCTCCTTTCGGAAACCCCGTCGTACCCGAGGTGTAGAAGATGCACGCGTCGTCGTCGGTGTCTATCGCGGCGGCGGGCAGTTCGGCCGGTGCGGTGTCGCGCCGTACCACGTCTTCCCATCGGTCGGCGTGGCTCGGTAGGTCTCCCGGTGAACGAACGGCCAAAAGCTGTAGCGGGTTCGTCGTCCGGATGGCGTCGAGGATAGGTAGCACCCGTTCGACCCGCTCCCGGTCGGCAATGAGCACCTTAGGGGTGGAGTCAGATAGGCCGTACTCCATTTCCGTCGAGGTCCACCACGCGTTCATGCCGACGACGGCGGCACCCACCGAAACGATGGCCCAGTAGGCCGTGATCCATTCGGGATAGTTACGCATAGCGATGGCAACGCGATCACCCTGGCCCACACCTTGGCTATGCAGGTAGTGAGCCAGTGCGCGGACATCACCAGCGATCTCGGCGTAGGTGTAGTGCTCATCTTCGTAGACGGCATAGAGCCGATCACCGAACCCGGCCGAAGAGCTCTCCCACACTTGGCGCATGTTGGCGGGGGCTGCCGCGAACGTCTTCATCGAGACGCCACCGACCACCGACTCGGTGACGGCGAACGGCGACCCATCCGCAAGAAGTTCCGCGCGAGCGGCTTGATAGTGATCCGTCATGACTGAAGCCCCCGAAATTCGCGTCAACGACGCGCCGACATGTTGGCAACCATCATGCCAGCCCACCGCCCGTCGGCACGGTGCGAGGGGGCTGCTCGCAGCAAATCTTGATTGCGCGTTTTTCGTGAAATTTCCGCGACATCTCGGGAACTGGATGGTTGAGCGTTGACGTCATAGCAGCACACCAACCACTAAGGAGCAGCCGTGACCACGACGAAACGCAGATCCCCTCGACGCACCGCCGGCGGGATTGCTATAGCGATAGCGCTCGCCCTAACGGGATGTGGTTCGGAGAAGCGAAACGCGACGAGCTCGCCACTCACGACCGGAAATGCCTCCGCCCTGCGCCCGGCCACGACTGCGGCCGCTGCCGCGGCGACGACCGCGGCGCCAGCGGCCACGACCGCCGCGGCGGCCACCACCGCTGGTGCTGCCTCGGCAGGTCCGGCCACGACGGCAGCTGCGGCCAGCGTCGACGCGACGGGCTCGGCCGCCACGACCCTCGCGCCACCGGTAAGCAAGCCGCAATCGCAGCAGAGCCCGCTGAGAGCTGGCAATGTCGACGACAACGAGCACTTCGGCGACTACCTCACCTATCGGGAGAAGGAACGCAACCTCGGCATCCCGTTCCGGGAGCTCGATCCGAGCGATCGCACTGTCGTGAAGGTGGTCGGCCAGGATGGTGTGCCGTACGCCGGGCGCAAGGTGTCGATCCGTCAGGGCCAGAGTGAAGTCGTTTCACTTACAACAACTTCAGACGGGTCAATTCGGTTCCATCCAAAGGCGTATCAGAGTAATCAGCAGGAGTCGTATACCGCCGTCTTCGACAACACCAGCCTCGTGCTGCAACCGGGCCAGAACCAGCGGATGCTCATGCCGAAGAACGAGCAGTCTCAGCAGCGCACCAAGGTGGACGTGCTGTTTCTGTTGGACACGACCGGCTCGATGGGTGACGAAATTGACCAGCTCAAGAGCACGATCCGCACCGTGGCTGATCGCTTGACGTCGCTTCCTTCCAATCCGGACCTGCGACTCGGTATGACGAAGTATCGCGACATCGGCGACGCCTATCTCACCAACACCACCGACTTCACGTCCGACGTCAATGCATTCTCGCAGAGCCTCAACGCTGCGCAAGCCGACGGTGGGGGAGACACGCCTGAGGCGGTGGACGAGGCGTTGGCATCGGCACTCGCAGAGCCGTCGTGGCGGAACGACTCAATCCAATTGATCTTCCTGGTCGCCGACGCTGGTCCGCACATCGATCGTCAGGTGCAAGAGCCGTACACGACCAGCATGCGCAAGGCGGCGGCCCGAGGCATCAAGATCTTCCCGGTCGCTTCCTCCAATACCGATGATGCCGCCGAGTTCGTCTTCCGCCAACTGGCCGAGTTCACGGGAGCCCGCTTTGTGTTCCTCAGCTACGGCGCAACGGGTGCTGCGGTCGGTGCCAACACCGACGTGCAGAAGTCCGACTATCAGGAGCTTTCGCTGAACGACCTCATCGTCCGCCTTGTCACCGAAGAAGTCTCCGCCCGCCGAGGCCAGTAGGTCGGGCTTCCTTCGTCGATCGACACCTGCGGGCCGACTCGGCCCGCAGGTGTTGAGTCGCAATGCCTGCGCCTCGGCGTCATTCCGCGCGTTACGACAGTTCATTCGCGCGTTAGGCCATTTTCGCCGGACGCCGAGTGCATGCAGGGCAAGCCGGGCATGGATAGGTTGTCGGACGTGAGCCGCAGCCAAGAGATGTATCCGAACGATCTGGCCGACATGGAAGCCTGGGTTCGATCGCATGCCCGGCCCGGCGACCGGGTGCTCGAGATTGGTAGCGGCGACGGCGCGTTGGTGCGGAGGCTCGTGACCGACTACGACGTGATTGGTGTGGACCCAAGTGCATCGCCTGAGCCAGCGGTGCTCGCGATACCGTTCGAGGAACTAGACGCAGCGCCGTTCGACGTGGTGTTCGCCAGTGTGTCACTGCATCATCTCGCCGATCTGACAACAGCGGTGGCCGCGTTACGACGATTGACGC
>JAYTKG010000434.1:0-2202 GCA_043730435.1 Acidimicrobiia bacterium
CCTGTTCCTCCGCGTTGGCGGCGGCATCTTCACCAAGGCCGCCGACGTCGGCGCCGACCTCGTCGGCAAGATCGAAGCAGGCATTCCCGAAGACGATCCCCGCAACCCGGCCACCATTGCCGACAACGTGGGCGACAATGTAGGTGACTGCGCCGGTATGGCAGCCGACCTCTTCGAGTCATACGAAGTCACGCTCGTTGCCTCCATCATCCTCGGTGTGGCTGCGTTCAAGTCCATTGGCATGAACCCGGCCCTCGGCCTGGTGTTCCCGTTGGCCGCCCGTGCCGTTGGCGTGGTGGCCTCCATTGCCGGTGTGTTCGCGGTGAAGGCCAAGGAGGGCGAAACCAATGCCCTCAAGCCCATCAACCGTGGCTTCCTGGTTGCCGGTCTACTTACCGTTGTTGGCGTCGGTTTGGTGGCGTTTCTTTACGTCGGCAACACCGGCATTGACGGGTCCTCCACCAACGCTGGTTGGAAGTGCTTCGGCGCCGTTGTGGTGGGCCTCGTGTTGGCTCAAGCCGTAAGCCGCCTCACCGAGTACTTCACCGGCACCGAGTACGGCCCCGTGCAGGAAATTGCCGAGTCGGCTCGCACCGGCCCCGCCACGGTCGTGCTCTCGGGCACCGCATCGGGCCTCGAAAGTTCCGTGTACGCCATCATCGCCATTGCGATCGCCATCGGCATCGCACTCGCCATGGGCGGCGGCAACCTGCAGTTCGCGTTCTATCTCGTGGCTCTTTGCGGCATGGGCATGCTCGCCACCACCGGCGTCATTGTTTCCGAAGACACCTTCGGTCCGGTATCGGACAACGCAGCCGGCATCGCCGAGATGTCCGGAGAGTTCCACGGTGAAGCCGAGCGCATCATGGTGTCGCTCGACGCCGTCGGAAACACCACGAAGGCCGTTACCAAGGGCTTCGCTATCGGCTCTGCCGTCATTGCGTCTGTCGCGTTGTTTGCGTCGTACATCGAGACCATCGCCAACGAGGACAAAAAGTTCATCGGCAAGATTGGTGAAGGCTTACCGTTCAAGGACGCCTACGCCGCGGTCCAGATCAACGTTGGTGACCCGAAAACGTTTATTGGCATGCTCATCGGTGGCTCGGTGGCGTTCCTCTTCTCTGCTCTGGCCATTCGTGCGGTCAGCCGCACCGCCGGCGTCGTAGTGCAAGAGGTACGCAAGCAGTTCGCTGATGGCAAGATCATGGCCGGCACCAAGAAGCCCGACTACGGCCCCGTCATCGACATCTGCACCAAGGCGTCGCTGCGCGAGCTGGCAACACCCGCGCTGCTCGCGGTGTTGACCCCGGTCATCATCGGCTTCGGCATCAACTACTACGCGCTCGGTGCGTTCCTTGCCGCCGTCATTCTCACCGGTCAGCTCATGGCCAACTACCTGAGCAATGCCGGCGGTGCGTGGGACAACGCGAAGAAGTACATCGAAGATGGCCATGAAGGCGGCAAGGGCTCCGACGCTCACAAGGCCGCCGTCATCGGTGACACCGTTGGTGACCCATTCAAGGACACTGCCGGTCCGGCGCTCAACCCGCTCATCAAGGTGATGAACCTGGTGGCCCTGTTGATCCTCCCGGCCGTCATCAAACTGCAGGACAACGATGCTGCCCGCTACGCCATCGCTGCCGTGTGCACTGTGGTACTCATCGGTGCCGTCGCCTTCTCGAAGCGCAAGACCGAGGCCATGGACGCCTAATCACATGAAGGTAGCCCCGGACTTTGTGTCCGGGGTTGCTTTCATTTTACCAGGCTTTTTGGATGTAGCGATCGAAGCCAGCGAGGGTGAATTCGAGGGTTTGACCATCGGGGCTGGCCAGCACCTCGCGGGCGAACAGATCGTCTCGCGTGGCGACCAGACCCGACGCATTCGGGTCGAATCGGTTGGTGTCACCGAGCCGTCGACGGATCGTTTCGAAACTGGCCGTGCCACCCTCTTCGCTCAGCGCCTGAAGGAAGCGACGGTGTGCCGGCGACAGGGCCCGATGGATCGGCTCGTACACGCTGGTGACCAGGTGCTGCTCCACCGTGACCGCACCGATCGCGACGTCGTGCTCGGTGATCGGTCCCTCTGACGCGAGCCACGAGTGGCGAGCCAGAAGTTGAGCGAAGGTCGGCAAGCCGCGGCAGCGACGCACGAAGGATTCGAGGCCGTCGAGGGTGAACGGCCGGCCGCTACGGCGCGCCGGT
>JAYTKG010000435.1:0-2470 GCA_043730435.1 Acidimicrobiia bacterium
GCTGTTCCGTCATCCGCTCGGGCTTCCCATTCCGCACACGGCCATCATCCCGACCCGCAAAAACGAGATCGGTGAAAGCCTCGGGCAGTTCATCGAGGAAAACTTTCTGTCGGATGACGCCGTGGCCGAAAAGTTGCACGGCGCGCATATCGCCGCCCGAGGGTCGGCATGGTTGAGTCACCCCGCGCATGCGCAGAGGGTTACCGCGCAAATCGCCAAGGGCATCGGCGGCATCGTGGAGGTTGTGAGTAGCGCGGATGTGCAGGAGTTGATGGATCAAGCCATAACCAACCGGGTTCGTTCGGTACCGATGGCGCCTCTGGCCGGACGTGCGCTCGACGTCATGACCGAATCCGGTCGTCATCACGAACTGCTCGAGTGCGTGCTGAAGGGTGTGAGCAATCTGCTGCGAGACCAGCGTGAGACATTTCGGTCGCGGCTCGCAAGTGAGTCACCGTGGTGGGTGCCTGAGCCGATCGACGACAAGATCTTCGACAAGATTTTCACCGGTGTGCAGTCGTTCCTCAGTGATGTGCTGGCCGACCAAAATCATGAGTTGCGTCGTCACGTCGACGGGCGCCTCGCTGCGCTCGTGGATGACCTCAAGTCATCACCCGAGATGGCAACCCGGGCCGAAGAATTGAAGGAAGAGTTTCTTCAACACCCTGCGGTTCGCACATGGACTGCGTCACTGTGGACTGATCTCAAGCAGGCACTCATCGACCAGAGCGATGATCCGTCGTCGGTCATGCACCAGCGCATCGCCCACACCCTTCGCCGCACCGCCGAGTCGGTGCAGGCTGACCCCGAACTGCAGGCCAAGGTTGACCAGTGGATCGGCTCCGCGGTCTCCTACATCGTGCAGCAGTACCGCCACGAGGTCGGGAACCTCATCTCGTCCACCGTGCGTACCTGGGATCCGCAGGACACCAGTGAACGCTTCGAACTACAGATCGGCCGGGACCTGCAATTCATCCGCATCAACGGCACCATTGTCGGCGGCCTGGTCGGCCTGGTGATCTACACCGTTAGCCAGGTCCTGGGTTAACGCGCCGGGCGTCGGTACGTTTCGCCTTCAGGCGAATCCAGGCGAAGGTCGTTCTGGCCACATGATGCGTCGTCCCCAGAGACGCCGTTGCTCGATGATCCGACGACGATTGGCTTGGAGATGTCGCGCCGTCCTTGCTCGCTGAAGTTTCACCATGGAGCCATCATGACGATGGGGTATGACACGGTTCCTTGGGGCGCGCTCATCGTCGGCGGCACTCGGTAACTCGCTTCGAGTGCATCAGCCTTATCGGTGCACTGGGATGCACCACGTCGCACGGGCTCCTGTGGTGCACTCGGATGCACCGATAAGGCTGATGGGCTCAAACCGTTTCCCCCGGCTATGGTGCTCGGTCGACATCACGAAAGCCTCCGCCAGCAGCCTGTCAGCCCGCCGAAGTCGGCCTCAACCAGCGCCTGCAGCAGAAGGAACAGCACGAGCGCGAACAGGATGACGGCACCGCAGCCGCGGTGTCGCGGATCTGGGGGCAGAACGGCGACGCCGGTACCAGGAGCACCTGCGCTATTCGGCAAAGTCGGCGCATAGCTAGGGCGTGAGGATGACGTTGTCGATGAGTCGCACGTCGCCGATCCAAATGGCGATGGCAAGGAGCGTGGGGCCGGTCAGGCGATGCACCGGTTGCAGCGAGTCTGGATCTCGCACGTCGATGTACTCCACCTGCGCTAGGCGTTGGTGGCCAATCTCTTGTGCGGCCATGCCGGCGATGACGGCGGCGGATGTCTCTCCGTCGGCCACCGCACCAACTGCGACGTTCATCGCGTCAGGCACACAGCGCGCCGCGAACCGTTCCGCCCGAGAGAGGCGTGCGTTGCGCGACGACATGGCCAGGCCGTCGTCCTCTCGGACCGTCGGCACGCCCACAATCTCAATGCCGGTGTCGAGATCGATGGCCATGCGGCGGATGATGGCGAGCTGCTGGAAGTCCTTCTGGCCGAACACACCCACATGCGGTTTGGCCGCGTTGAACAGCTTGGTGACGACAGTGGTCACACCCCGAAAGTGACCGGGGCGACCGGCGCCGCACAATGGCTCGGCCAAAGCTCCGGGCAACACGTAGGTCTCGTACCCGTCGGGGTACATCATGTCGGAGGTGGGTAGGTAGAGACCATCAACACCGGCCTCGCCGCACTTCCACGCATCATCGTCGAGGTTGCGTGGGTACTTCGCGAAGTCATCCGGACGGTTGAATTGAATAGGGTTGACAAAGATGCTGACGACAACCTTGTCGGCGTGCTTCTTTGCGATCTCGATGAGGTGCATATGGCCAGCGTGCAGCGCGCCCATGGTGGGAACAATGGCGATGCGGTGACCGGCCAGACGTTGATCGTCGGCCCACGCGTGCATGGCGGCCGAGGTGAGGAAGCGGCGCATTACTTGTACGAGTGAGCTTCGTCGGGGAAC
>JAYTKG010000436.1:0-1629 GCA_043730435.1 Acidimicrobiia bacterium
AAATTGACATCGTCGAGCAATTGACGACCGCCGGGCAGATGCCACGACACATGACTTACTTGAATGGCACCCACGAGGGATCAATCTTAGCGGAGTGCCCGTGTTTTCGGCCCTGGAGAAACGTCTTTCCCGCGCGAGGGGTGAGTCCGATAGTCTTTTCAGCGGAGACGTGCCAGAGCGGCCGAATGGGGCACCCTGCTAAGGTGTTGTTTGCGCAAGTGAACCGTGGGTTCAAATCCCACCGTCTCCGCCAGCTTCGAATGACCGGGTCCGAAAGGGTCCGGTTTCTTCGTTTCCAATTGGTCGATTCGAGACGGTTCACGCCGACTGGGTTCGATCGAGTTCTCGTGGGGCATGCGGCGGATGCGTATTTGGTCCAGGTCGACCCGACGATTGCTCCCGAGTCGAGGTCTTCGATGGCGGTGGGCAGGTTTCGCTTCCAACAGAATCGCGCTGCCGATCAAGCGTCGGTTCGCGTGTAGGTGGACTTACGCCCGCTTCCACCATTCATGGTCACAGCCCCTTTGGCGCGTAGTGAGGCGAGCCGTTTTTGTGTCGCGTTGACGCTTTTGGCGAGTGCTGCCGCGAGTTGGTGGACGTCCATTTCCGTGACGAGCGCCGTCATGAGCTCACGTTCGGCGGGGGTGAGGCGGGTTGTCAGCGAGGGTGGGCTTGCTTGGTTCGCTTTGTGGGTTCGGTCCAGCGCGACGGTGAACATGAGTCCTTGATCGAAGAATCTCGGATCGGGCATACCCGCTTCACGCAACGAAGCGACCGTCGCCGGGATGCCGCTCGCAATGGCTTCGACCACGTTGCCGTCGGCTGTTCAAACATGCTTGCAGATTTCAATGAGACGCCGGTTTCTCGCAGAGGTCAAGCGGTGAATGCCGAGTCGTTCGACGGAGATTCCGTAGAGCCCTCCAGGGTTGACCAGGGTGAACGTCGAGCCGGTCATCCGAAGTTCGACCGCACGCGACGATGCCCACTCGCTGAGATCACGATGGACCAGCGCGTTGGAGATCAGCTCTCGGGCAGCGGTGACCGGTGGATCGAGTACTTCACTGACGTGCCCAGTGCGTTGGTTCGACACAAGGCGATGACGACTATTGCGAGCGACCCACGCAACAGCATCGTCGAGCATCGCAGGCAATGGCCCCGTGAACGTGGTGGCGTCGAGTGCCCGTGTTGTCGGCGACGCATCGTCGGGGAGTAGCGCGGCACGGATGTTGCAGTGCGGAAGAAACTGTTGCGGGTGGATGCCAAGTGCGAGCAGGCCAGCGATCGTCGGGACATCATCGGATGACACGACACCGTTGCGGCGAAGCAATTCTCGGTCGTCGGTGATAGCGGCGAACCGTCGATCGTTGGCTCGTGCGGTAGCAAGAAAGTCTTCCACGCGGTCCGGGTCAAGGTCGGCGTAGTCGGCGCCGGGGACTTCGATCTCGTCGAAGCGGGGTCGGGTTCGGTTGGCGACGAATCCGTCCATCTCCAGGCGAGACAGCGTGTAGTCGCCGTCGAAGAACCGGAGATACGCCTGCCCAGCCCGCTTCACCACACATGGTTTCGATGTAAGCGGAAGCTCGTGGACTCGCGCCACGACGAGTTCCTTCTTTTCGAAGATCTCAACAT
>JAYTKG010000437.1:0-1796 GCA_043730435.1 Acidimicrobiia bacterium
CGTCCATGATTCGAACTCATCGACGCGAACAGGGCGAACACTCCAGATCATAGGAACCTCCAGTAGGCGGGATGGACGCTCGAACCGTACCTGCACGAGGCGTCGCGAATTGAACCGGTCTCAGAAAGCCTTGGGCAGAATGCTCTACGGGTTTGGCGGTGACCCAGGATTGGTGGAAGGTTCTCCCTCTTCGTCCCCTCAGTCTGAGTGACACTCAGCCCGTGTATTGGGAGGGTTTCGTCGCCTAGTGTCGTCGTTGACAACACACAAAATCAGGTTGGGCAGTCATGTTGAACCGACCGAAATGATCGGCCAGGAAGTCTTCGGCGTCGGCCTCCCTAACAAAGATCGTTTACACAACACCCTTTACTGTAAAAGTAATCAGCGATTTACTTTCACAATGTGCGAGACTGTGCCGGTGCGTCACCAGCTGTTTAGCTCCCAGGATCGCGGTGAGGTTCGGCGCGTCGAACCCGGAGCCTATTGGGCGTTTCACCCAAAGCCGATACCCCGGGCTCTTGAGTTCACATCCGACGTGGTGGGAATGCTAGACCGAGCGACAGGGGCGCTGCACCGGCTGGCCGGCGTAGGTCGCCTGTTACCAAACCCCCAGATGCTGATCGTGCCGTACGTGCGCCTGGAGGCAGTGCTCAGCTCGCGAATTGAGGGTACTCAATCCAACGTCACCGACATACTTCGGTTCGAGGCTGGTGACGACGAGAGCGTCGGTGAGCTTCGCTCGGATGCGCAGGAGGTGCACAACTACATGGCCGCGCTCGATCACGGCGCAGAGCGACTGCGTGGTGGGTTCCCATTGAGCACCAGACTCCTGCGCGAGGTCCACGCAAAGCTGATGCATGGGGTGCGGGGGGAACGAGCAACGCCTGGCGAATTTCGGAGATCGCAAAACTGGATCGGGGGCACCAGTCCGTCAAATGCCGAGTTCGTGCCGCCGCCGGTCGACGCAATGGGACTTGCATTGGATGACCTTGAGCTCTTCCTGCATGACCGCTCGATGCCATTGCTCATCCAGTTGGCCCTGGTTCACTACCAGTTCGAAGTCATCCACCCTTTCCTGGATGGCAACGGCCGCCTCGGTCGCCTTCTCATTCCTCTCGTCTTGATTGAACGCAAGGTGTTGCCGCAACCATTGCTCTATCTCTCGGTGTATTTCGAGGAGCATCGCGATGAGTATTACGAGTTACTGATGTCCACGAGTCGATCGGGTGATCTCAACCCTTGGTTTCGGTTCTTTCTCCGAGGCGTTGCCCAGCAAGCGGCGGACGCCGAGGAGAGAACTGTGCGACTGGTCGAACTGCAGGCACGCCTCCGAAATGAGCTATTGGAAGCCAGGGTACGAGTTCCGGTCGTTCGTGCTGCCGAACTGTTGTTCAGCAGCCCGTATGTTTCGGCGAAACGCTTGGCAGCGCAGCTGGAGGTGACAAACCCAACGGCGCAGCACGCGATTGACACGCTCGTCCATCGTGGAGTACTGGTCGAGGCGACGGGGCGACGCCGCAATCGGTTCTATTTCGCGCCGGGAATTTTCGACGCACTCTATGGAAAGGCCACAGCGACCCAATCAGCTACACAACCAACGCTCTTCGAGTGATGGAACGATGCCGCGAAATTGACGACGCTCATCTGATCAACTCCGCGAGTGATCGGACGTCACCGATGTCGACAAGATCGACGGCCACCACCGCGCTCGGCGCGAAGCGTCGTTCGTCGAATGGCCAGATCTCGTCTTGGACAATACGCAAGATCAGGTTGGGGCTTTCGTTGTCCAGCTGCCC
>JAYTKG010000438.1:0-3336 GCA_043730435.1 Acidimicrobiia bacterium
AGCCTGAATAACCCGACCGAGGTCAGGATGGCGGATCGCCGCTCGCGTGTCAAGGTTGATAGGCATGTCTCACCAGTAAACCATTCACTATTACTGGGACGAGACCAAATGCCGCTGCCACCTCAGCCGCGACGTGGCTCGTCAGCTCGCCTGGGACAGCCGGACGTCGTAGTGAATCGTCAGCTCGAGTGCATCGGCAATCTCAAGGAGACGGCTGAAACTGACCCCGGAGTAGTCGTTGGCTTCGTAGCGTTGGACCGCCTGTTCCTGGAGACCGACTCGCTCGGCGAGCTGGTGTTGCGTCAGGCCGCTGGCAATGCGCGCCCTGATCAGCGCTGTCGACAACTGGCCGATTCCCGTTGCCTCAATGAGCGTTCGGCACCCTCCTGCGTCTCCCACGAGAACATCAGGCCCGGACGTTTGGCGCACAGAACCCCAGCCTAGATCAGCGGGTTGTCCATGCGGTATTTCGTCGACTTCGCAATTCTGAGGACCTCGGTCAACACCGACGGCTGGTCGACGACTACCTGGCCGACCGTTTGCGCGGCGATGGTCGCGGCTTGATCAATCGACGTACCCCCAATTTGCATGTCACGCTTGAGGACCCAGTGCGACCTCGTCTCATTCAGAACGACAGCATCGTTGTGTCGCTGACCGTTGTACACATGAACTTCCTCAAGGAAGCGTTCCCGATTCCTTCCAGCTCCGGCGTCAGGGATCAGCGGTACAGCGACGCCAGCGCGGGCACCGTCGTACAGTTGAACGGTCACAGCGATCGGCATCTGTACGGCGTTCGTCGTTGAAATCACCAGTCGATTGGGAGTCGACTCGATGACCTCGAATCCATCGACTTGGTCGAGACGCCGTTCGAGCTCGCCGAATGGATTGATCACGCTTTGCCCGCTCGACGCGCGGGCAGATACTCACCGAGCAGTTCGTCTAACTCTGGGTCGGCGATCTCGACGTCCCTCCAATAGGTCCCGGGAGGGAGCCAGGTTCCCCTGCTGACGTTGATCGACACGGCGCCGCTCTGTCGATGGACGTTCGTCCCGTGTGCCCCTCCTGATCCAGCCTCAAGGGCGACGGAAGGCTTCACGAGCTTGGTTCGCTTCGGAACCGAACGGATTCCAAAGGCTGCGAATAATCGGCCAACGAGCTCGTTCATGGCCGCGACACGTCGAGGGCTATCGATCGCTGAACTGTCTGCGACGGATCCGGCGTGAGCAGGCGTCTTGTCGCCTCGGACTCATTGGTGTTCGGCGCAATGCGCCGAAGTTCTGCGAAGACTTCCAGGAGCACCAGCGACATCAGCGTTACGAGGGCTGGAAGAACTACCCGAAAGGGATCGCGTCCACCAATGTTGTCGACTCCAGCGATCTCCAGGGCCACCGCACATACAGCGATAGCCAGGAGTAGGACAGTCTCTATTCGTCCCCGAGCGCGCCAAAGCCGACGGATGAGTGGGACCCCGACTGCTGCCATGGGTCCAAACCTAGCCCAGTCGCACACGTCCACGCCGACATCCGAGCGTGGTGCGGAACACTGATTTGGAGTGCGGCGTTCAGCGAGTCGCCATCACGTAAATCTCGAATGGAGAGGAGGATTCGACCTGGACCTCCCGGAAGTTGAGGGTCCGCATATAGTCCTGAATCCTGCCCGCCACGGACTCCGCATATCTCATACTGGGGACGGTCGAATTCGGCGGGATCAACCCGAGGAGTGGAGTACCATCTGCTTGAAGGAACATCGTCGGTATCGACAAGACGAGAATTCCACCACTCCGCAGAACTCGGCGAGCCTCGTGCAGGGCCGAGCGACGATTGAATAACGTCGACTGGTAGGTGCGAAGTGAAAGGTAAAGGTCAATCGAGCCGTTCGCAATCGGCTCTAATCTCTCCGCTGGGCACACATGTCGAGTCATTTGTGGATACTTGCCATCCGCATACCTAAGCGCGTCCTCAGAGATGTCGACCGCCGCGAACTTACGTACTCCTCCCAACACCGACTCATCGGCATGACCATTTCCAATCCCGACTACGAGAACGTCCAGGTCGACCAACTCGCTAATGCCTCTGGACTGAAGGGCGTCGCGGAAGTACACGTGCCAAGGCTTCAGCCCTGGAAGGTTGATCTTGGTCGGATCGACGAGTTTCTCGTCCTCGCGTGGCGCAGCGTACTTTCGGCTGAACGCAGTCGCACGTGCGGCATTGACGACACGGGCAACCTCTTCGCCCGAGGCTGCCGGATATCGCTCGCGCGAGCAAATCCTGATGAGATCGTCTACATGCAGACGATCCCCGATCGATATTCCGTCGACCGAAAGGCCGCTGGAGGCACACTCGATCTCGACGATCTCTGAAATACTCTGGAGCCGGTATTTCGACGTCGATTCGACTCCTTTGTTTACAACTTCTCGGTCGTTCCTCTTCGGGAGAATCGGTGCGAAGGTTCCTAACGAAAATAAGGTGGCTATTGGTCCAACCAACTTAAACGCCGCGTCGTTTCGAAATGAGAACTCAGGAACCTTGAATATTCCGAAGTCGGCACCTCCAACGTATGGGCTCAACAACATGATCAAGGCAACGCCTAACAACATGAGCCCGGCGGAATCTGGGAGCCCAACCACATCAAGAGGCCTTCGGCGCTTTCGTTCGTCAATCACAGGGTCGACCGCCATCCGGCCAGGTTACTTGAGTTACTCTCGAGGGTGGTCATTCCTCCGGCTTGTTGCGCTCTCTATCGACGTAGGCGTGCCCGGTGCCGTCTTCAGCCCAGGTTGAGCCGAACACAAGGTCGGCGATTTGGTCGGCGGCCTCGTGTTCGAGGTCGGGGATGACGTGCATGTAGACGTCGGCGGTGAACGCCGAGGTGGCGTGGCCAAGGCGTTCGGAGATCACCTTCACCGGCACCCCTGCCGCGAGGCCGAGTGTCGCGTGGGTATGCCTTAGATCGTGTAACCGAATTTTCGGTAGCCCGAGACGCCTCACGGTGCGATCGAACGTTTGCGAGAAGTAGTCGGGGTGGATCGGGGTGCCCTCGACGCGGCAGAAGACCAGGCCGTGGTCGTCGTAGCGTTTGCCGATCAGGTCCTTCTCGACACGTTGGGCCTTGCGGTGCTCGCGCAATACTTCGAGCGTTGCTGGATCGAGCGCCACCCGTCGGCGGCTGCGCGTCGTCTTGGGCCCGCCGACTATCAGCTCGTAGTTGACCGACAGGATCGTCTGGTTGATCTGCAGCGACCGGCCCTCGAAGTCGATGTCCTGCCAGCGCAATCCGAGCACCTCACCGCGGCGCATGCCCGTCGTGGCCGCCAACACGTACGCAGCCAACAGGCGG
>JAYTKG010000439.1:0-6896 GCA_043730435.1 Acidimicrobiia bacterium
ATGTTGAAGATGGCCTTGCCGTGTTGGATGGCCACGACCCGGCGAGTCGTGAAACTCTTCCCGTCACGGATGCGATCGACCTCGTACAGGATCGGCACCGTGGGGTCACCCGGGCGAAGGAAGTAGGCGTGCAGCGAGTGGATGTTGCCGTTGTCAACCGTGCGGGCAGCCGCCACCAGCGCCTGGCCGGCCACCTGACCGCCGAACACCCGCTGTCGATTCTCGTCGGGTGAAATGCCGCGGAAGATGTTGACCTCGATCACTTCGAGATCAAGCAGATCCACAAGCGCGTCGACTGCAGCTTGTTCATTCACGAGGGCTCCGTTGACCGTTTGGGGGAAAGAATCGGTCGGGCGCATCGTAATCGCTGAGAGCTGTGATCAACATTGTGACGGTTGGCCGGGTAAGACTGGCACGATGGCAACTTCGCAGCGCTTCCTACACGGCTGGCAACTCAGCCGTTTGCTGCGCTTTGCCAGCGTGTCTTTGGTGGGCACCATTGCCACCCACGCACTGTTGTGGCTGTTTGTTGGCAGATGGAACTGGCAGGGTGCGCCAGCCAATCTTGCGGCGGTATCACTTGTCTCCCTGCCCGGCTATCTGGCCAACCGCCACTGGGTATGGGACCGGCAACGGGGGCAGCACTCGTTTCGTGGCGAGGTCGCGCCGTACTGGGCGATGTCGTTCAGCGGCCTGTTCCTGTCTACCGTGTTTGCCTGGCTTGCCTATCGGGCTACGCCGCACGCGTGGGCTGTCAGCCTGGCCAACCTCTCCGGCTTCGGCGTGTTGTGGCTGGCCAAGTTCCACCTGTTCGATCGCTTCATCTTTGGAGACAACCTTCCGGCAGTCATGGGAGAGGACGCGGCCTGTGACCTTGACGCGTAGACCCTGGCGCGACGTTGCGCTGACCGCGACCGGGTTTATGCCTCCTGATGAGGGGGACGCATTGCACGCGGCCGCGCTGCTGGCGGCGGGGGTGTGTCCTGGTTTGCCGTTCGTGGAGATCGGTTCGTACTGCGGTCGCTCTACGGTGTGGCTGGGGGCAGCGGCTCGCTCGGCCGGAACGGTCTTGTTCGCCGTTGATCACCACCGGGGCAGTGAGGAGAACCAGGCCGGGTGGGAGTGGCACGACCCCACCCTGGTCGACCCGGTTGTCGGCCAGATGGACACGCTGCCGTTCTTCCGCCACACGATTTTTGCCGCCGACCTTGAAGATGTCGTGATCGGCGTCGTCGGCCGCTCACCGGTTGTTGCCAAGCATTGGACGATGCAGTGCGCGTTAGTGTTCATCGATGGCGGGCACGGCGTGGAACCCGCCCGTGCCGACTACGCCGGCTGGACGCCGCACGTTGCGCCCGGTGGTCTCCTGGCGATCCATGACGTCTTCCCCGACCCCGCCGATGGCGGCCGCCCACCGTACGAGGACATCTACCTTCCGGCCTTACGAAGCGGACACTTCACCGAAATCTCCCAGACCGGCAGCCTCCGCGTACTACGCCGAAGCATGTCCTAACTCAGCTTCGGCGGCGGCGGCGGCGTGGTGTTCCTCGGGGAGCTTTCGTAGCACATTGTCCACGTAGTCCTGGGTGGCGATGATGGTGCCGATGTCCTTGTCAAGGGCTTCGGACATGAACCAGCGGTGCTCCAAAACTTGGTGGAAAATCTCGGCTGGTTCGAGCTTGCCGCACAGCTCCTGGGGCACCGAGCTAATCACGGGATCAAAGATCTCCTGCAGCCAGCGCATGGCGGCGCGCGCCTCGGAGATCGGCTTGCCCGCCTTGCGTTCGAGGTACGAGCGGTAGCCGCGCACGTCGTTCAGCAGACGGCGGGCCTGGCCCTCCTGCACGTCTAGACCAGTGAGTGTTTGCAATCGACGCCGATGATGGTCAGCTTCGACGACTGCGGTTTCGAACCGCATCCGAAAGCCGCCGGACACCTCTTCCAGCGTGATCTCCGAGACATCGAAACCGAGCTCGTTCACGCGTCGCACCTTGGCCTCGATGGCGTACTTGTCTCCACGGGGAATGACTTCGGTTGAGGTCAGTTCGTTCCAGAGAGCGTCGTAACGGTCGAGAAGATCCTGGGCGATGTCGGCTGGATCGAACGCATCGCTGAAGCCACCCTCGCTGGCGACATCGGCCAGCTCTGCCGCTACGTTGAACTGCGCTAACTCGAGGTCGTACTTGCGTTGCCCTTCGGACAGTCGGTCGTGCAACTCGCCCGTCTCGGCATCGACCAACGTGGCCGAGAGCGACCCGGCATCCCGGCGGAACAGGCTGTTGGAGAGCGAGCAGTCGCCCCAGAAGAAGCCGGCCAGATGGATCCGCACCAACAGCTGCGCCAGCGCGTCGAGCAGAAGCGGAGCACCGTCGGCGAGTGAGGTGCGGTTGAACAGCACGCGGAACGGTAGTGAGAAATCCAGGTGCCGGGTGATGACGATGCCTTCAAGCGGATCGCCGTTGTGGTCAGTTCGCCCGGTGATGGTGCCGATGGCATCAACCGTTGGAACGTCACGTTCCACCAACTCCCGCAGGTTGCGGTATTCTCGCTCGGCGACTTTGTCGGGCAGCTCTTTGAGCGCATACATGTCATCGCCGTACGCAACGAAGACGACCACATGTCGATGGAGACCGCGCACCGGACTCACGAGTCGCTCGTGGGTCCAGTCGATCATCGGCTCGTCAAGCGGCAGGTCCAGAAAGGTGGGGTGTCCCGGCCGGGTGAGGAGCCGGAAACTCATTCGCTCACCAGCCACACATACGAGCGGGGCGGCAGCATCCAGCCGGTAGTGGAGCGATCGGCCCCGCCACCCAGCAGCACGCTGTGGTGGGCTCGACCCTGCCAGCTCGGGACGGCCGTATCGGCGATGGTCAGCATGTCGTCACCGAAATTGGCGACCATCCAGAACGGCTCTCGTTGGCGGTGCTTGCGCGAGAAGCAGAACAGGCGGGGGTCAGCCAGCCTGTGCAGGGAAGTGGTTGCGCCGCCGTGCAACTCGGGTCGGATGGCGCGGGCGGCGGCCAGCTTGGCGAAGGTATGGAAAACGCGATGCTCCACCGTACCGGGGACGCTGCGACGTGATGCCGCCTTCCAGTCCATGGCTGGGCGGTGCATCCACCGGTTGTCATCGGCGTGATCGGGATCGTCGGCAAAGTGGGCGTCGTTCAGCAGTGCCAGTTCGTCGCCCATGTACAGCAGTGGGGTGCCGCCGTACGACATCACCACGGCGTAGAGCAGTTCGAGGCGCTGCAGCGCCGCATCCAGGGCTACCGGGTCGTTTTCGGCGACGGCCTTCTCCACGCCGCACAGCGCGGCCGCCGACCCCGAGATGCGCGCATCGCCGGTCAGCTCATTAATTTGGAACAACGCACCGCGCGCGAATGATCCTTTGAACGTTCCGGAGAAGAAGCTGTTCAGAAAGCGGCGGTGTTCGAAGCCGCTCCACCCCATCGACCCGGCATCTTCATCGGTGACCGCCCAGCCAATGTCATCGTGGCAGCGCACGTAGGTGGCCCAGGCGGCGTGCTCGGGAATCGTGTCCATGCGATCAAGGGCGTTGGTCATCAGCCGCGCTTCACGGGTGGCGATACTGCTCCACAGCATCACCATCAATTGGTTGTGATACGCCAACTCGCATTCCACTCGTTCGGGGTCACCGGCACCCACATAGGGCACCAGATCTTCCGGGGACACAATGGCTTCGGCCTTCAGCACCATGGCGGGCGCCGCTATGCCGATGAGGGCCCGTAGCGCCGTGAGCAGTTCGTGGACCTCGGGCTGGTTCTCACAGTTGGTTCCGAGGCGCTTCCACAAGAACGCAACCGCGTCGAGCCGCACCACGTCGACGCCTTTGTTGGCGAGGTTGAGGATGACGCCGAGCATTGCTTCGAACACTCGCGGGTTGCTGTAGTTGAGATCCCATTGGAACTCATTGAACGTGGTCCACACCCAGGTCTTGTGCTCGGGCAGCCAGGTGAAGTTGCCGGGTTTGAAGGTGGGGAAGACCTCTCGCAGGGTTTTTTCGTACTGGTCAGGTTGAACCCGGTCAGGAAACAGAAAGTAGAAATCGCCATACGTCGGATCCCCGGCAAGGGCGGCCTTTGCCCACGTGTGTTCTTTGGCCGTGTGGTTCACGACGACGTCGATGCACAGGCTGATACCTCGCTGGTGCAGTGCACCAGCGAGGTCCTCAAGATCGTCCATGGTACCGAGTCGAGCATCGACTTCTTCGTACGATGCCACCGCGTAGCCGCCGTCGTTTTCACCCTCGCGAGGCTTGAGCAGCGGCATGAGGTGCAGGTAGGTGACACCCAGTTCACCGAGGTAGTCGAGGTGATCTTGCACCTTGTCGAGCGTGCCGGCGAAGCGGTCGGTGTAGCAGACATAGCCCAGTGAGGTTGGGCTTTGGAACCACTCGGGGTTTGCTTCGCGCTGGTGATCAAGATTCCAGAGCGCCTCGCTTCGGTCGTCGACCGCGTTGAGGATCTGCTGTTTCAGACGGGCGAGTACGGCGTCGATCGTGCTGCCGTAGACAGTGCGAAGACGTCGCTCCACGTCGGGCCAGCGGCGGTCGAATCGGCTCGTTAGCACGCTGGCGCGCGACGCCGTCACATCTGACGGCTCGGTTTGGATGGCAGCCGTTGCGGCCGCGGCGATGGTGGTGACAGTAGGAGAAGTCATGACGATGTTGCCAGGGCGAACCCTTACGGCGTGACCTCGAGGGTGGCCCGAATATCTCGGCTCGACAACCCGACTCGAAGCTGCACCCGACCCGGAATGGTGTTCCAGTCGTTTGTGGTTTCATTCCACTCTCGATAGCCACGGGTGTCGAGGCTGATGGCGGCGGTGACCGTAGCGCCGGCCGGCACCGCGACCTTGGCGAACCCGACGAGCTTCTGGTCGGGCTCATCGGCCCGCACACCTTCGCGATGTAGTCGGTGAGCGTAGACCTGCACGACCTGCACGCCGTCACGATCAGAGTCGTTGGTCAGGGTGACATCGACGGAGTACAACGACCGGACGACTGCATTGGTCACCTCGACGTTGGCGTAGCCGAGACCAAAGCCGAAGGGGAACAGCGGCTCGCGGCCGACCGTGTCGTACCAGCGGTAACCAATGAGACGTCGTTCGGCATAATCAGCCACGCCATTGCGACCGGGATGGTGCTCAAAGGCAGGTGTGTCTTCGAGCCGTTTCGGGAATGTGACCGGCAGACGACCACTCGGTTCCACATCGCCGAACAACACGTCGGCGAGAGAGTCGCCGAATTCTTGGCCGGGGAACCAGGCCATCACGACCGCAGCAACCTGGTTAAGCCAGGGCATGGCCACGGGCGACCCGGCATTGACCACGACGACAACGTTTTCGGTGACCGTTGCGATGCGTTCGATCAGCTCGTTTTGGCGGCCGGGCAGGTCGATGGTGTCACGATCCCAGCCTTCGGATTCCCAGTCGTCGTTGGTGCCAACGATCACGATGGCCAGATCGGCTTGGGTGGCAAGAGTGGTTGCGTCATCGATCGGATCACCGATGACCGGCCGCTGTACTCCCACATGCAGGCCGGACACCGACGCCTCGGTTCGCGGTCGCTGTAGCGTCACCACGACGTCGTAGGTGCGTCCGGCTTGAAGGTCACGCGCCACGATCTTCTCGCTCTTTCCGAGGCCGAAGAATCCGCCACCGATCGCGACGTCGGCGTTGGAAAGCACCGTTTCGCCGTCGATGACAACCGTTGCATCGCCGACGGAACTGACCCCGAATTGCCATGTGCCGTCGATATCTGGCGTGAAAGTGGTGGAGAGGCGGGCGCCGAATTCCGGAGGCTGCATAGTGCCGGTGGCCGGGTCACCGAACCACATGAAACGGCTGGTGGTGATGGCCTTCGACGTGACCGGAGTGGTGGTGGCCGACAGCGCATCGGCGGGCTCGGTGAATAGGTCAAGGCGAACCTCGCCGCACAGTGCCAGGTCAAGCTCGGGCAGCCGTTTGTTGATGGCGCAACCGGCCGCGTGAAGTATGTCGACACCCATGGCCGTGAAGCGTCCGGTGAGAGCGGGCAGCGGGTGAACGAGGTGAGTGGCGTTGACGTGAGCGCTGCCACCACCTCGGTTCTCGCCCTTGGCAGCGTTGGGGCCGACGATGAGTACCTTCGGGCGAGCCGGCGCCGACATGATGGGCAGCGCGTGGTCCTCGTTCTTCAGCAGAACCATTCCCGCTGCGCCGGCCCGCCGCACGAGGGCGCGGTCCTCGGGATTGTCACGGGTTGTCTCCGGGCCGGGGCCGCCGTCGGCGAAGGCGCCCACCTTGGCGAGCAGCGCCAGCACATTGCGAGCGGCGGTTCGTACATCGTTGCGCGAAACCTCGCCGCGCTCGACGGCCTCGACCAACGCCTGGCCGCGATGACGGGTGGGGCCGGGCATCTCCAGATCGCAACCGGCCTCAATGCCGTCCTTCATGGAGTTGAGGCCGAACCAGTCGCTCATCACCAGACCGTCAAAGCCCCACTCGCCGCGCAACACATCGGCCAGCAGTCGCTTCTCGTCGGCGGCCCAGGTGCCGTTCACCCGGTTGTACGACGTCATGACCGACTGCACATGTGCGTCTTCCACGGCGGCTTCGAACGGCACCAGGTACATCTCGCGCAGCGTCTTTTCGTCAATGCGGGAATCGATGGTGTTGCGCTCGAACTCGGTGTCGTTGCCCACGTAATGCTTGATGCACGCCGCCACACCCTCGGCCTGCAACCCGTTCACATAAGCAACCGCTGTCTCGGCGGTGAGGTAGGGGTCTTCGCTCATGCATTCGAAGTTGCGCCCGCCGATAGGGGTGCGATGCAGGTTGACCGTAGGGGCAAGCAACACGCGGGCACCCTTGGCCCGGGTCTCCTTGCCGAGCAG
>JAYTKG010000440.1:0-5609 GCA_043730435.1 Acidimicrobiia bacterium
CGAGCAATCGGGTTGAGGAAGTGTCATCACGACGAATTCACAGCCGCCCGGGTTAGTTGGGCGGCGAGGTTGTCGGCCGCAGTATTGGGGAGCGCGTCGTGACGACGGATCAGGCTCAGCGTGCGCCTCGCAAGCGGACCTTTCTCGTACGGGACGAGCGGGTCCGCTCCGCTCTCGCCAACGGTTCGGGGCAAAACACA
This sequence comes from Acidimicrobiia bacterium, assembly GCA_043730435.1. Taxonomy (GTDB): domain Bacteria; phylum Actinomycetota; class Acidimicrobiia; order Acidimicrobiales; family Ilumatobacteraceae; genus JANMCE01. The sequence continues at coordinate 201 of JAYTKG010000440.1, forward strand.
CGATCCCACGCCCAAACGAACCATCTGACGCAGAACATCGGGATTGGATGATTCGGCAGTGACGTCCATCTCCACGCCGCGAGCAGCAAGGGCGCGGGCTACAACCGTTCTCGTCTCAGAGCCGATCGGATAGCTCACCCACGGCCCAAGCTGCTGTAGGCGAGCGCGCCTGGGCACGCCGGCGCGGGCGTAGATCATCAGAGGGTCGGTGGCCAGATGGGTGACCTGAAAGCGGCCAACGTTGTGCTCCATCACCGCGTTGGGGGTGACGACGATGGCAAGGTCAAGGTCACCGTCGGCCACTTGCTCGGTGAGACGGATCGAGCCGCTCACCATCAGCGTCGTCTGCACGTCGGGGTAGGCGGTTCGGAATGCCGCAAGGGGCGCGGAGAACGCCCCGAGCGCCGCTGTATCGATCATGCCGACGCGTACCGCTCCGCTGGCGCCGACCGCAACGTCGAGGAGGTAGCGGTCGAGATCTTCAACGGCGGCCAACACTTGTTTAGCTACCTGCACAACAACGCCCAACGCTTCAGTCGGCACCCGCGTGCGAGCGCGGCGATCAAACAGCGTTACACCCAAACGCCGCTCAACTTCTGCGATCCCCTGCGACAACGCGGGCTGGCTTACACCGAGTCGCTCGGCCGCAATGGCAAGCGTGGGAGCAGCCGCGGCCTCCCGCACATAGATCAGCTGATGCACCGTCAGGTTGGGCAGATCTCGATACATAAGTAAACCTTATCTAAATTCGAGTTGTCTCAACCAACACCACGACCCATCCTGATCGTTATGACAATCCCCAAGGTCACCCCCGCAACCGGCCGACTCGGCATCCTCACCCCTGGCATGGGTGCCGTTGCCACCACCCTGTACGCAGGCGTTATCGCCGCTCGCCAAGGCCTCACCTCCCCCATTGGCTCGCTCTCCCAGATGGGCACCATGAACGACGCCAACGGCAACGAGCGCAAGATCAACGAACTCGTTTCCATCGCCACGCTTGACGACATCGTGTTCGGCGGATGGGATCCCATCTCCCCGAACGCCCTCGAAGCCGCCCAGACCGCCGGCGTGTTGAAGTCCGAAGACCTCGCACCGCTGTCACGTGAGCTTGAAGGCATCGTGGCCATGGATGCGGTATTCGACAAGCGCTGGGTTTCCCGCTTGGAAGGCACCCGCGTGAAGCACGGCGAGAACAAGTACGAACTGGCGATGCAGATCATCGATGACATCGAGCGTTTCAAGGTGGAGCATGAGCTCGACCGCGTTGTCATGGTGTGGTGCGGTTCCACCGAGGCATACCAGGAGCCGACAGCGGTGCACGACTCGGTCGTATCGTTCGAAGAAGGTCTGAAGAACAACGACCCCAACATCGCCCCCAGTCAGCTTTACGCCTACGCCGCGTTGGTGTCTGGCGTGCCTTTCGCCAATGGCGCGCCGAACCTCACCGTTGATCTGCCCTGCATGATCGAGCTGTCGCAGGAACGCGGTGTGCCGATTTGCGGCAAGGATTTCAAGACCGGCCAAACGCTGATGAAGACCATCCTGGCGCCCGGCCTGAAGGTGCGTAGCCTCGGTCTGCGGGGCTGGTACTCCACCAACATCCTCGGCAACCGTGATGGTGAGGTGCTCGACGCTCCTGAGAACTTCAAGACCAAGGAAGTCTCCAAGCTCGGCGTACTCGATTCCATCCTTCGGCCCGACGTGAACCCCGAGCTCTACGGCAACATCGACCATGTCGTGCGCATCAACTACTACCCACCCGCAGGTGACAACAAGGAGGGTTGGGACAACATCGACATCTTCGGCTGGATGGGCTACCCCATGCAGATCAAGGTTAACTTCTTGTGCCGTGATTCCATCTTGGCCGCACCGTTGGTGCTCGACCTTGCCCTGTTCATGGACCTCGCCCAGCGTGCCGGAGCCAGCGGCCTTCAGGATTGGCTGAGCTTCTACTTCAAAGCCCCCCAACACCCCGAAGACGACACCCAGCTCAACAACGACATCTTCGTCCAACACGACAAGCTTCTCGCCCAACTCAACCAGTGGGTTGCCTAACCAACGCCTCGCCGACGCCCGGGGAGTCACAAGGAATTGGGTCGTGGCGCGTTCTCCACGGCGACGTCACTACAGCCATTCGGCCACGCCCTTGTGGCCAGAACACGTCCCACTTCGATTCTTCGAAAAGGAGTAGGTACCGTCATTACATCTGGCCGTCGCACCGGATGGCGCAGTGGGTGCTGCTATCGGGCGCGGCACGCAACTTCCGTTGATATTTGTGTACGAACCTGCGCCGCACCCGGCCAACGGCGGCTCCACAATCTTTGGCTGCGCTGTCGACGTGGCGGCTTGTGCGAGCGCTTCGAAGTAGGCGATCTGTTCCTGCGAGTAGGTCGGGGCGGTTGCGAGAAGGACCGTCGTGGCTACTGCGGTCGTCGGCGCGGCTGTGGTCGCTACGGCAGTAGCGGGGTTGGTGCTCGTGTCCAAACGTGGCGTGGTCGCCGCAGGTGTTGCGGTTGCCGCCAGAACAGTATTTTCCAAGACCGTGGTGGTTGTTACTGGAGTTGGTTTGCTCGGCGCAGTGACGGTAGACCTGCTCGCCGGGGCCGATGAGCCGACCGTCGTAGACGCGTCAGCGTCTGGCGCGAGCGTTGTACCGACGACCACGGTGCGACCTCTGGGCTGCTGCGCCATCGCTCCGAGCAGTGCGAGACTCAGCAGGATACAGACGGTCGCAAGCACAGCCTGACCTCGGCTGATGATCGGCGACGATCTTCTCGTCGCTGGTTCGACGGAGTTGACTGGAGCCGGCCAAGTGTTCGCAGCCGCTGGAGATGCGCCGGTCCAAGTCAGCCCATCCCAATACCGCCATCCGCCGTCAGACTCCTGGTACCAGCCCGCAGGGGCTCGGTCTTGCGCCACGATAGACCCGCTATCACTCGCCATTCCCGCTGAATGGGTGCCCCCTCATCCTGAAGATTCCCTCAAGATCGGGCAAGAGCCGAACAGCCCAATCCGTCACGATGAGCGCGATCCCGACTGGCACCGTTGGGAGTCGCTGGGCAACGTCGAAGGTGCCAGTTCGCTGCCCCGGAACTAAACGAAGGCCAGGACCTCATGTACGGACGTGATGCGTTCGCAGTCCCGGTGAGCGCGGTCATGGTGCGGGTCAAGCAATAGCGGCGTGAGGCCGGCTGCACGGGCCCCGAGTACATCGTTGTGGAACGTGTCACCCACGTAGGCAATGCGATCACGGGCAATGCCTTCGAACGCGGGCAGGGCGAACTCAAAGATGGCCGGGTTGGGCTTCGACACACCGACAATTCCCGAGTCGATGATGATGCGAACCGGCACGCCGCTGCCGACACCAACCTGGCAAATACCCGAGTAGCGGAGCATGTGTTCGACCTGGGCGTCAGCGTTGGACACAATGCCCACAGGGACGCCTTTGCGTTGCAGGCGGGACAGGCCGGCGATGCTGTCATGCAGGGGATGCATCCACAGATACGGATTCCAGATCCGCGCGATTGCATTGGTTGCATCTGCAAGTTTGTCTTCCGGTACGCCCGAGGTACGCGCCATCGTCTCGTAGTACGGGCGCCATGACGTGCCTTCGACCGTGCCGTGGTTGATCTCGTCAACCGCAATCTCAAGCGCAGCGAGCGAGGCGTAGTGGTTGCGTCGAATGGCTGCGATCTCGGACGTGCCGCCAAACGGTGAGATGGCTGCGCCAATAGAGACCGGATCGGGAACGACCAGCACACCACCGACATCAAACAGGACTGCGTCGAAACGGGCGCTCACGAAGCGGTTCGGGTAAGGCCGGCGCGCTCGCCACGGGAAACGAATTTGGTGGCCATCTTGCGGCTGGCTTCATCAATCATTTCCGTGCCGAACATGACCGCGCCCTTCCCCTCATCGTCGGTGGCAACCCGGTAGGCGTCGAGGATGGCGTGGGCCTTATCGAACTGCTCCTGCGTGGGCGAAAAGATCTCGTTGAGGATGTCGACCTGATCGGGATGCAAGGCCCACTTGCCGTCGTAACCAAGGTTACGAGTGCGCTTGGTGTACTCCCGAAACGCATCATGGTCACGGATGTGTAGGAACGGCCCGTCCATCACCTGAATGCCGTTGGCCCGACCCGCCATGAGGATCTTGGAAAAGACGTAATGGAAGTGGTCCCCCGGATAGTCGGGAATGGCCACGCCGCCCGTCAGCACCGGCAGTTCCATTGACGCTGCGAAGTCGGCCGGGCCGAAGATGATTGCCTCCAGGCGAGGAGAGGCCGCACAAATTTCTTCCACGTTGATGAGCCCACGAGCCGTCTCGATCTGCGCTTCAATGCCGATGTGGCCAACGGGCAATCCGGCTGCGATCTCCACTTGGCGCAGCAAGAGGTCAGTGGCCACGACCTGGGCTGCCGATTCGACCTTGGGCAGCATGATCTCGTCGAGCCGCTCGCCCGCATTGCCGACCACTTCCAAGATGTCATACGCCGTCCACTTGGTCGACCAGTCGTTTACCCGGACGCACAGAACTTTGTCGCCCCAGTCATGACCCTTGATCGCATCCACGATCTTGCCGCGGGCAGCCTCCTTCTCCTTCGGCGCGCACGCATCTTCAAGGTCGAGAAACACCATGTCTGCGTTGGTGGTCGGCCCCTTGCCCATCATCTTCTCGCTCGATCCGGGGATGGAGAGGCAGGACCGACGGGGCAGATCGCGAGAGCGGGGTGACATGGTTGCAAACTAGCCGGGTACCCTTCACCGTATGAAGATCGACGGCATCCACCATGTCTCACTCAACGTTGGCGATGTTGATGCCGCCCGCCGGTTCTACGTCGATGTTCTCGGCTTCTCTGTGATCGGCGCCCGACCCGACTTCGACTTCGACGGCGCATGGTTACACGCTGGCAGCAACCAGGTCCACCTCATCGGCGGCGCCACCAACCCACCCGACCGCCGCCAACACTTCGCCCTACACGTTGACAGCCTGCGCGAGTGGATGGATCATCTCACTTCACTCGATGTGCCGTTCCGCCACTCCCCCCGCATCATGGGTGCCGGTGACCAAATCTTCCTCAACGACCCATGGGGCAACCGAATCGAACTTAACCAACCCGACGTGATCTACAGCTGAAACGGCAGTCCTTGAAACCAGAGGCGCGGGGCGTGTTACGCGTTGACGGTTTGGATCTTGGCGACCGGGATGCGATCGGTTCATCAGACGTACCCGGATCAAACGTCACCACCCTCGCCACCGGCTGAACCGAAATCACAAACCTCGACGGCAACGTCGCGGTCACCGCCGGTACCGTCAACTGCTCAGGCTTGAAATAGATGTCGGTAGGCCAAGACTTGTACTGCAAACCCGGCGGCGCCAACAGCGGCACCTGCGGCTTCACCGTCCCCT
>JAYTKG010000441.1:0-4132 GCA_043730435.1 Acidimicrobiia bacterium
TACTTTGGAACAGCATCCGATGAAGTACGGCGTGGTGGCTTCGTGCGGCAAAACCGTCAGTACTGCTCGTTTTTGTTGTTGACGATCTCGTCGAAGAGATCTATCACGGGTGGAATCTACTTGGCCGCCCTCGCCGGGGTGCGGCCCGCCAACACTGGGGTGGCGCGATGACCGACAAAACCGCACTGAGCGAGACGACATTACCGCCGGTCCCCCACACGGCCCGTAAGAAGTTAACGTAGCTCTCGTGCGGAGAATGATGGTCATGATCGGTTTGGTTGGACTCTTATTCGGACATGGCACACCAGCACCTGCAGCCGTGCGTAAGCGCTACACGAGCTGCGCCAAGCTCGTCGCCGTCTACCCGAAAGGCGTAGCCCGTACCGGCGCTACAGACAAGGTAAGAGCCGACCAACAGTCAGCCACGGGTTACGTGGTTGACGCGAAGTTATACACGATGAACAAGCCACTCGACGTCGACAGTGACGGCATCGCGTGCGAACCAGAGGCTGCCGCCCTCCAACCACTGGCCCCGTCCCTTCCATCGGCTGAGCCCTCAACCGCGGCCCCTCCGGCCGAACCGGCTGCGAAGATAGCCGCCACATCCCCCAGCCCACCACCGGTCACGGCGCCACCAACCACGCCGCTGTCGCCGACCGCCCCGCCCCAGCCAGTGGCAAGCCCACCGGCGCCGACCACGCCGGGGCCCGTACTGCCGCGATTCCACAACTGCGCAGAGCTAAACGCCGTCTACCCCCACGGAGTTGGCCGCAGTGGCGCCGTCGACCGCACCTCGGGCTCCCAGCTCGTCACCACGTTTCTGGTCGACGATGCGCTTTACCTCGCTCAACCGGGCACGCTCGATCGCGACAACGATGGCATCGCCTGCGAGAAACTCTGAACGGCCGCACATTGACCATCATGAGTCCTGCCAAAGGAGATCTCGATGTCGTGGTGGGTCGCAAGTGTGGCGATGAGTTCGGTCGGTCCGTTGGCCTGGTCGTTGCGCTCCGGGGGGCTGAATGTCTGACGAAGCAATTGACGACCGGACGCTCAGGAACTCAAGCCCGTCAACGGTTCCGTCTTCCTGTTAGTGCGGCACCGCTCGGCCATGAAGAGAGAACGGCTCCGGCGTTTTCAGTGGTAGGCCGCAGCCTGGATGGCGTAAAGCTCAGCGTATGTGGCGCCTCGCGCGATGAGCTCTTGGTGACTGCCTACCTCGACCACCTTGGTGCCAGAGAGCACGATGATGAGGTCGGCCATGCGGACGGTAGAAAAGCGATGTGAGACAAGCACGGTGACCCGCCCGGCCTGCGAGGCAATCCGCGCTTGCTCGGCGAAGCGTTCGAAGAGCGCGTGCTCGGTCTCGGCATCGAGAGCGGAGGTCGGTTCGTCGAGCACAACCAGAAGTGGATCCTCACGTACCAGCCCGCGCGCCAATGCCACCTTCTGCCATTGCCCACCCGACAGGTCCACGCCACCCGGCCAGCTTGGACCAAGTTGAGTCGAGAGGCCTTCGGGCAATCGATCAATCACGTCCACTGCGCCGGCACGCGTGACCGCGCCGGTCACCGCAACGGCATCATCGACGCGAGGAAGATCGCCGAGCCCGATCGATCCCTGTGCAGGTAATTCGAAACGAACGAAGTCTTGGAAGGCACCAGCCATCCGCTCCCGCCACGCCGGCGCGTTGATGGTGGCAAGGTCGGTGTCGTCGATGAGGATGCGACCTTCGGTCGGTTCGTAGAGTTTGGCCAGGAGCTTCACGAGCGTCGATTTGCCCGCCCCGTTCTCTCCTACGATGGCCACCACGCAGCCGGCTGGCAGCCGCACGTCGACGTGTTCGAGGACGAGAGGCTGGTCGACGCCTGGGTAGGCGAACGACACGTTCTCCAGTGTGATGCCGCCGTGGAGTTTTTCAGGCGGCACCTGGTTGGCGTTGCCACGCCGCCGCTCGACGAGTTCCTCCAACCACAGCAGCCGCTGCGACCCTTGGACGAAGAACCCCCACGTGTTGACTTCCGTTGCGGCGAGGCCGATGTAGGCAGTGAGCCGGGCACCCGCTGCGACCACGATGAGTGCGCCCGAAGCGTCAGTTGCGCCCCGAACGGAAAGAACCACTGCCGCGACGAACGCCGCCGCAAACACCGACCACGCTGCGGTCTGGGCCAAGCCCGACCGAATGCGCATACGCCGTACGGGGCGCTGGAAGTCATCCCAGGCCTTTGCCCGGGCGGCGGCCACGGCGTCGATGGCACCAGCGACGCGTAGCTCTTTGGCGGATGGCGCTTCGGTGTGGAGCACGAAGAGGTGGCGGGCCAAGCGACGGTTGGCGGCCTCGCCTTCCCACACCGCCGATACCCGCCGACCGACCCCGGAAGCAACGGCCACCGGAGGTAGCGCAGCAATGCCGAGCAGGATCAACGCCGGGTGGACCGACGCCAGAACGCCGATCACAACGACGAGGCGCATGGCGATGCCGAGGGAACCAAACAACGACAAGAAGATGTGGTCGAGGGTGAAGACCTGATCGCGCAACATGGCCAACCGATCAAGCACGTCGGGTCGTTCGTGCTGCTCGATACCAACCGTGGTGGCTTGTAGCCGGGCCACATGCGTTTCCAGCGCAACACCGAGGCGCTGGCGAAAACGCTGATGCAACCGATCGGCCCCGCTGCGAAGCACCCAACCGCCGACACACGAAAAAGCGATCCCACCACCGGCGATCAGCAGCATCGTGCGATCAGGTCGGCCCGGCGTGCGCAGCCCCTTGGCGATGAGGCCGAGCCACAGCGCAACAAGAGCATCGGGCAAGGCACCGACCACGGTGGTGCCCAACGAGATCCACAGCAGCTTCGGCTCGAATCGGAACCCCAGGCGCAGGATGTGGAGGATGGCGCGGCGCTGCGATGGCAGCTGAGCCAGGACGTCATCGCTGGTGTTACTCACTCCACCACCTCTGCGTCTTCGAGCACGAGTTCCATGTCGTCGATGTCTGCTGCGTGCTCATCGTCGTTGAAGCGGGAGGCTTGCAGGTCGAACATCACCTTGTAGCGACCGGCTTGGGCCATCAGCTCGTGATGCGAGCCCTGCTCCACAACGACGCCGTCCTCGATCACGACGATGCAATCGGCGTGGCGCACCGTGGAGAAGCGGTGCGAGATCAGGATGGTGGTGCAGCCCGCGGTGGCGGCCAGTAGACGTTCGAAGATGGCCGCCTCACCGCGTACGTCCAGTTGGGCTGTCGGCTCATCGAGGATCACGACACCCGCACCGAGGTGCACTGCGGCCAAGGCCCGCGCCAGCGCAACCCGCTGCCACTGCCCGCCCGACAGGTCCGTGCCGCCTGGCTGCGCTTTGGACAGGGGCTGATCGAACTGCGCCAGCCCACCGGCACCGGCGACCTCGAGGATGCGTCCGAGTTCGGCGTCATCGATCGCCGCTCCGTTGAGTACAACGTTGCGGCGCAATGACAGCTCGAAGCGGACGAAGTCCTGGAACACGACACTGACCCGTTTGCGCCACGCTGCGACGTCCAACGATTTGAGGTCCTGACCGTCGATGGTGATGGCGCCGGACGTGGGGTCGTAGAGCCGGCACAGCAACTTGACGAGCGTTGTTTTGCCGACGCCGTTGCGTCCGACAATGGCCAGCGACTTCCCAGCCGGGACGGTGAGGTTGAGGTGGCGGTAGACCGGCGCGCCACCGCTTGGGTAGGTGAAGCCCACATCTTCGAATCGAATCGATGCGGTTGGTAGCCCGACCGCCGACCCGGTGCTGGCGTGCGTGTCGAGCGCCCCTTCAGCGGCCATACGGGCCGCTAGGCGTTCGACGACGAGGATCGGCTGCGCTGCGCCTTCCAACGCCCATGCGAAGCCACCCACCGCCAGCGCGCTGGCCCCGAGTAGCGCCTGGGCGCCGACGACGAGGTGACCTAGCGTGATGTGGCCACCGATGGCCGAGGAGATCAACGGCACCAGCACCAAGCCGTGCGCCACACCAAGCACGGCGAACACAATCCAAAGGGACCGTTGCCGCAACCGCATCGACTTCCACTGCAGATCCACCAGACGGCGGCGGCGAAAGGCGAAACGCTCAACGGTCCACTCGCCCAGCCCGAACACCCGCAAGA
>JAYTKG010000442.1:0-5789 GCA_043730435.1 Acidimicrobiia bacterium
GCAATGGTTGTCATGTGCTCCCCCTCGCCCGTGTCGGCGACTCCGGCGATGGAAATAGTAGTCGCTAACTTCCAAATCGGTGGAAGATCTAGCGGGGAAGTTCGGCGGCCTCGTCAATGACCGGTGGAAGATGCTCCCCGAGGAACAGGCCGCTGGCGGCACTCGCCCTGCTCAACACATCGGCGGCCAGGATGACCGCAGCGGCCGTGTAGGCCGAATATTCCTGATCCGGGAACGAGATCACGTCGGGGTAGACCAGGCCGGTCAAGTAGCTGCCGTCGGTCTGCCGGTGGGCACGGGTCCAGAGCAGCAGGTCGGTAGCGACAGAGGTAAGGCCGGCGGCGGCATACGCAATGGCGCACTCGGCGGTTTCCGATGCCGTTACCCACGGTTCGTTGTTGACGCAACGAACTCCCTTGCCGGGCATCACGAACTCGTCCCACTTCTTGGCCAGCCGATCCTGTGCCGTTGCACCGGTGATGACATTGGCGAGTACCGGGTAATACCAGTCCATGGCCCAGCGGTTCTTTGGTTCAAACGCCGACGGCTGGGTGCGAATCACATCGGCCAGCGTTACCGCGCTCAACTCCCATTCGGGACGGTCGTCTTCCACCAGCTGAGAAAGGGCTACTGCGCAACGAAGCGCGTGACAGATGGACGACGACCCAGTGAGCAGGGCGTACGACCACGGTCGGCCATTGGTGTGTCTGGCCCAAATGATCTCGCCCCGCGGTGTTTGCAGTTCAAGTACGAAGTCGATGGCGCGTTGCACCGTCGGCCAAAGATGATCGACGAACCCGCGATCACCGGTGGAGCACCAGTGGTGCCATACGCCGGTGGCGATGTAGGCGATGACATTGGTGTCGAGCTTGTGATCCTCGATAGAACCGTCGGGTCGGTAGTAGTTGCGCCACGAGCCATCGGGTAACTGCTTGTCGATCAACCACTGGTAGGCCAGCTCGGCCTCATGCCATCGGCCCGCAACGGAAAGTGCCATTGCCGTCTCCACGTGGTTCCACGGATCGGCGTGACCGCCCGGGTACCACTGGATCATGCCGCTCGGAAGCTGCAGGGCCGCAATAGTAGCGGCCGTCTCTTCGACCTCGGCGGCGCTCAGTACGCCCGGCAGATGGGGAACCATCAGGCCTGCTTTCGGCTGTAGACTACGTAGCTCTTGCCCATCACCGGCGACAGCACCTTCTCGGCGAGCCGAGTAGAGCGGGGGCCTTCGATGATGTCTTTCTCCAACAACTTTCGGAACTTGGTGACCATGGGGTGATCGTTGTTACTCGGCCCGACTGCACACTTCAGCCACCAGTACGGGCTGTGCAACGCGTGGGCATGGTGCTGGCCCTTCACGGTCATACCGGCTGAACGCAGCTTCGCCTTCAATTCGGTGGCGGTATAGATGCGCACGTGTCCGCCGACCGACTTGGGAGAATGGTATTCGTCGGACAGCATCCAGTTGATCTTTTCCGGGTACCACGTGGGTACCGTCACCGCGAGCGTGCCGCCCGGGGCCAGAATGCGGTGCATCTCGGCAATGACGGCCACGTCATCTTGAATGTGTTCGAGCACCTCGGACACGATGATCTGCTTGAACATGCCATCGGCAAACGGCAACTTTGTAGCGTCGCCGCGCACGGTGCCAGCCAGCGCGTTCTCGGGCAGTTCGCCGGCTTCGAACATGGCGCCAAAGGTGTTACGCACCTGCACCAGCTCGTCCTGCGCATAGTCAAGGGCCACCACGCGCGCGCCCTTGCGAGCCGCCTCGTAGGCGTGACGTCCGAAACCCGCGCCCAGATCGAGCAGCAAGTCACCCGGCAGAATGTCCATCAACTCATAACGAACCGTCAACACCTGACATGCCTCGACTTGGTCGCTACCGCTCCCGGCGCTCGGACTCGCTTCGCTCGAACAATCCTTAGTGCGCCGCACATGCGGCGACTGGCCGGTCTCCGATTGGAGCGCCAGAAGTAAGGCACTGTCATCGCCCGTTCGCTCGCAGCTTGGCTTGGTTGGCCGGCATGGCCAGCACCTCGCGGTACTGGTCGACCGTGAGCTGCGCGCAGTGGGTCCAGCTCCATCGCTCGGCCACCCGCTGACGCCCAGCCGCGCCGATGCGCGCCCGCAGCTCTGGGTCGGCCAGACCGCGTCGTAGTGCTGCCGCCAGCCCTTCGGCATCGCCGGCTTTGCAACCGAGCACGGTGTCGTTGTCGCTGCCGGTTACCTCGGGGAGTGCCCCGCCGTCGGTCGCAACCAGGCACGTGCCGGTCGCCATGGCCTCGATAGCCGGGAGACTGAAGCCCTCGTACAGGCTAGGAACGACGGCGAGTTCGCTTTCGGCGTACATCTCCACGATGCGTTCATCGGTCACACCGGTGACGAACTCGACGCAGTCGTTCAGGCCGAGCTTGTCGATGAGGTTGGCCGACATGCCACCCGGCTTGGCGCGCCCGATAACGGTCAGATGAATCTCGGGTCGTTCGGTCCGGATCTTGGCGACGGCTTCCAGCAAATACTCCAGGCCCTTCAACGCCACGTCGGCCGACGCAGTGGTGATGAGGTGTCCGGGCTTGCGAGCAATGTGTTCGAGCGGCTTGAAGAGGTCAAGGTCGACGCCCACGGGCACGAGCCGCATGCGGTCGAGACTGACGCCCATGTCGGTGTTGATGTCCTTGATGGAGTTCTCACTTACCACCACCACACGCGGCATGCGGCAGGCGACGCGGCCCTGCATCTTCACGAAGCTGTACCAGCGACTGATGGAGTACTTCTTGCGCCAGGTCTTGGACGCCTCGACTTCGAGCGCTCGGTCACGAGTGATGGGATGGTGCAAGGTGACGATGGTCGGCAGCATCTTTTCCACCGACAGCATGCCGTAGCCGAGGCACTGGTTGTCGTGCACCAGATCGAAGTCACCCTTGCGCTTCTTCAGCACGTCGAGGATGCGCACGCTGAACGCAAGCGGCTCAGAAAAGGTGCCGGTCATGAACTGCGCGGCCTCAACGATGTCACCCTTGGTCTTGATCTCCCAGTACGACGGCATACGGCCCGGGTAGTGGTCGTTCCAAATATCGAGCGACGGCATCTGATGCAGCTCGACCCGCGGATCAAGGATGGGATACGGCTGACCGCTGAACACTTCAACGTGGTGACCGAGGTCGACCAACGCCTTGGTGAGGTGGCGGGTATACACGCCCTGGCCACCGACGTGGGGCTTGCCCCGGTATGTCAGGTACGCGAGGCGCAACGGGTCGTTGGGACCGGGGGTGATGGGTGACACGGTTCGCTAGCCTACCGGCCGGTAACGCAAACCCATCACCACAGTGGGGATTGGGGACTTCAGCCCCAGCTATACGTCATGGAGGCGATGAGTGGCTTGCCCGGCTCGACGATTTCGGGTGCCAGATTGAATGCGTTTGGTGGTCCGGTTTGCGGTTCGACGCAGACGGCGTGGGCCGGTTGGTCGTAGACCACCCAGTGGTCGCAACTGGAGGTCAGCGTGACGGTCGGCCCGCCCGGCCAGTTGAGTTTCGGCGGCGCCAGAACGCCCGTGAAACAATCGTCCCACGGTCCCGATGGCGGCGCAATGAGCTCACCGGAAGGAATGTACTCAGCATCACGGACGTACATCTTGCTCGCCGCAAACGAGAGCGACACGGGTCGTCGAAACCATGGATGCCACCCGGCTGAGGCTGGCATTGAACGGATGTCGTTGTGTAGTTCGATGGTGCAGATCAGGCGATCCTTGGTGAGGTCAAAACGCTGGATGGCGCTGCCGCCGAACGGCCAGCTGCTGCCCAGTTCGATGCCGAGCGTGCCGTCGTGGTTCGCGTCCCAGGGGCGGGTGAAACAGGTGCCGTGAATACTGTGCGGCGCCATGTTGATGGGTAGTTGGTATTCGCCGCCTCGAAAGGTGAAACGTCCTTTGCGGATCCGGCCGGCCCACGGAATCATCGGATACGACCCCCACCCCATGGGGTCCTTCGACTCCGTGACCAAGAGCTCGTGGCCCCGAAGGTTGATCGATGCGATCCGGCCCCCGGCCTTGGTGTCGATCGATACCCGTACCGCACTCGCGCTCAGCTCCATAAGAGGCCGACGCTACTTGGTTGATGCAGGTCGCTGACCGACGCTTTAGCCTGGCACGATGCATGACCCGGGTGACTCGGTGTGGGCGCCGAGTCGGCGGGGGTTGACAGCTGGGCTCGTTGCCACCATCACGCTGTTTGCGTCTGAGTCTTTGGCGGTGTCGACAATCCTGCCGGATGTGGCCAAAGACTTGGGCCGAGCGGGCTACGGCGCAGTGTTCAGCCTGTTCTTTCTGGGCAGCATTGTGGGGGTGCTTATCGGTGGTCCGGCCGCGGATCGGTACGGATTGCGGAGGCCGTTCGTGTCCGTGGTGGTGCTGTTCACCCTGGGGTTGGTCATTGGAGGGTTGGCCCCAACCATGTGGCTGCTCATCGTCGGACGATTCCTCCAGGGGCTCGGTGCTGGCGCCAGTGCGCCGATCATCTACGCGGCGATCGGACGCACATTCTCCCAAGCGGCTCAGGTGAAGATGTTCGCGGTCACGTCGACGGCCTGGGTCGTCCCAGGTGTCATTGGCCCCGGCCTGGCAGGTCTCGTGAGCGACCAGTTCGGCTGGCGATGGATCTTCCTCGGTCTCCTTCCACTGGTTGCACTTGCAACGATTGCGACCGTTCCGAAATTGGAGAACGAACCGGCGTCGGGGGAGATGGCGGTACCGTTTCGTCCGACGGACATTGCTCGTTTCACCGTTGGTGCCGGTCTGCTTCTGGCCGCGCTGGCGAGTAATCGTTTGATGCTGGCGATACTCATGGCGGGTGTGGGTATTGCGATTGGGGCGGGATCCGCCCGGCGGGTTTTTCCGCCTGGCTTGATCCGTTTGCAACGAGGCACGGCTGCCACGGTGGCGCTTCGCGGGCTGCTGACGTTCGTCTTTATCGTGGTCGATGCCTTTGTGCCGCTCGTCATCTCGAGCATTCGGGGCCGGAGCGTGTTGGTGTCTTCGGCGTACGTTACGACCGACACGCTGGCCTGGACGGTTGGGGCCTGGATTGCGGCCAACCTGCAGGAAAGGCGCGGCCCTGCGTGGTTGGTGCGGCAAGGTTTCCTCGTCCTGGCTATCGGCACGGCGCTCGAACTGGTTCTGGTGTTCACCTCGATCCCGCTTGGCTACGGGTTTTTTGGAGCAGTTCTTGTGGGGCTAGGTATGGGTCTTGCCTATGCGCCTATGACCTCGGTGGTCTTGGCGCTCGCTCCGGCAGGCCAGCAGGGCACAAGCTCGTCCGCGCTGGCACTGTCCGATGGCTTGGGCTTCTCGTTCGGTGCGGCGGTGATGGGTGCCTTCATCTCCGTGGGCAGTCATCTCCACTGGCATGAACTTACGCCGTATGTGTTGCTCTGGCCGATGACGGCAGCATTGGCCATGATCGGCTTCTTCACGGCTCATCGTATGAAGGTTGGCTAACGTCAGCCGTCATGCGAGCACTGGTGCAGCGGGTAACTCAGGCAAGTGTGACCAGTAATGGTGTTCTGGCGGGCGAGATAGGAGCGGGGCTTTGCGTTCTGGTGGGCGCGACGCACACCGACACCGAGGCGCTAGCCGACAAGATGGCCCAGCGCATCTTCAACCTGCGCATCATCGACGACGAAAACGGCGTGATGAATCTCTCGGTCGCCCAGACAACGAAGGCGGTGCTGGTCATCAGTCAGTTTACCCTGTACGGAGACACTGACGGCGGTCGTCGTCCAAGCTGGAT
>JAYTKG010000443.1:0-3280 GCA_043730435.1 Acidimicrobiia bacterium
AACGTCGAGCTGTGGTTTGTTTGTCACTGCTCAGTTATTTCTAAAGAAACAGTCAACGAATAGTTAGTTCCAGACGCAACCAGCGGTCTGCGCACTCTGCGGCCGCCTCACGGACGGAGTAAGCACTATGGCGAATGACACGAAGGCCGTCGACCTCGAAGAGGTGCGGACCGAACTGGCTCGGGCAGGTCACCCCTGGAACTCCGGCGACACGTCGATGAGCGTGCTGAACGAGGCCGAACGAAGAATGCGCCTTGGCGTGAAGCTGCCCTCTGCAGCTGAAGTCACTGCCCTGGTCGCCTCGTCTGCATCGCTTGCGCAGGCTGCTCGCGCGCCGTCGGCAGCGGCCTTGAATGCGGGAGCTGCCACGTCGTTTGATGCCCGCAACGTGGGCGGCAGCGACTACACAACGCCCGTCAAGGATCAGGGAAATTGTGGCTCCTGCGTTGCATTCGGCACCGTCGCGACCATGGAAACAACGGCGGCGCTTACCCGAGGTCAACCGGCATTTGACCCTGACCTGTCCGAGGCGCATTTGTTCTATGTGCACGGTGCGAGCGATGGCGCCACCTGTGACACCGGTTGGCTACCGAGCCACGCCTACACCTACTGCAAGAACGTCGGCGTCACGTTCGAGAACTACTTTCCCTACACGCCACGCAACACCGGCGGGGCCACCCTCAACGCCGATTGGCCGAACCGACTAGCGCGCATGGCGTCGTACCAAACGCTGACGAATAACCCGGCGGCCATCAAGCAGCACATTGCGACCCACGGCGCGGTGTCGGCTTGTTTTGTCGTCTACCAGGACTTCTTTAGCTATCGCACCGGCATCTACCGGCACCTCACTGGTGCCTCCGCCGGAGGTCATTGCGTATCGCTCGTCGGCTTCGACGATGCCGGGGGCTACTGGATTGCGAAGAACAGTTGGAGTACCGGCTGGGGCGACAATGGCTACGTGTGCATCGCCTACGGCGAGTGCGGCATCGAGACATGGGAAGTACACGGGGTCGACGCCGTGTCCTTGCGTATGTGGACCGGCGAAACGAAGGTCGTCGGCTTGTACCACGCCAACACACCACGCAGCGGCTGGGCCTACATCAACGGCTGCGGCTGGTTGAAAGTGAACACCAATACTGATTCAAGCCACGAGATGATGCTGGCCGATCTCGTCGGAGCACGCGTCGGAAACCGTCCCGTCAATGTCTTCGAGAACAACGGCTCGATCGACATTTCACAAGTGTATTGAGGAGTGCGTCATGGCCACCACGAAGACCCGCCCCACCGCTACACCCCTGGACGACATCCAGACTCCACCCGAGCCGACACAGCAACAGCTCGCGGTAGCCCAAATCACCGTCAAAACGACAGCGACGACGAGTGCCCTTGACACTCCGACGATGTTGCCTCCCGGCACCGCAGGCGCAGTGACTGCGGCCGCGGCCGGATGGTTGACCAACAGGCATGTCCTGATGACGTGGCAGACATCCGGTGCACTCGACAACTGGGCCTACATCGACGGCGGCGCCGGGTGGAAACACCTCACCCAAAGCGGCGATGTCGCGATCAGGGGCATGGCGCTTCTGGCCGCTGGCGCACGCGCCGGCGGTGGCCTCGTCAACCTATATGAGGGAGCCGCCGCGATTGACGCCATGTATCTTTGGTGACGATGACACGTGAGTTCGGCCGCAACGAAAACGGTGAGCGCCACGTCCTACGCGTCGGTGATCATTTCGATGTTGTGCTGAGCGAGACGGCATCGGCGGGGTACCAGTGGACGCCCGTGTCGATTCCGAGTGTCGTGAAGTTGACCGACCACGGCAGCCACGCCGACCTTGATCGGCCAGGCGCAAGCGCAAGTCATCGATTCTCGTTCCGTGTCGAAAAGGCCGACAGCGGCACCCTGGTGCTCGGTCTCACCCGTGCGTGGGAACAAGAGCAAGCCCCCGCCGATACCTACGAACTTGAAATCGTCGGGAGCGAAACCAAGCACAAATAGGGTGCGTCAATGCTCTAGGCGGCGTCCAGCACCTCGCGCACCTCAGAGGCGTCAAGAATTTGCACTGGCTCAGAAGGTGAGAGCCAAAGAAACATCTTTCCGCCCCGATTCGTGGCGGTAATCGTCAGCGCACAAAGCACAGCAACGGCTCCTTCGTCGATCTCGTCAGCGTCGGTGAGGTCAATGACAATGTCGGTCACACCATCGTTTAGGGCCTGTGCTGCATCCTCATACGCACGCGGAGCCACGCTGCCGTCAAACCGCCCGTTCACGGTCACGAGCAGTTCTGCATCAACACGAAGTGACCGGTACACGACTTCATTATCGGCCAGCGCGCCACCGAGTTGAGCGCGCCAGCGGGTTGCTTGCTCCGTGGGAAAAGGCCAAGCTCATGGCATGCGGTGGGTTCCAGCCCGACACCGCAGTGTGGCTGCTTCTCGCCGACGACTAGGGCCGGTAGGCTGCGCGTCATCAGGTCAATCGAGCTTGGAGGCAGACATGGGAAGCGGCTTACTCGTTGGCACCCGTAAGGGGATTTTTGTCCTGAAGACCGACGCCGATCGGCAGGCTTGGTCGGTCAGCGCACCACACTTTCTCGGGCATATCGCCCAGCACGTCGTGCAGGATCCTCGCAATCCGCAGAGCATCCTCGCCGGCATGAGCACCGGCCACCTTGGGCCGACGGTGTTCCGCTCCAACGACGGCGGAGACACCTGGAGAGAAGCCACCAAGCCACCCGCATTTCGTACCGGGGAGCCGTTGCAGCGCACCCTCAAATCGGTCTTTTGGCTCTCGCCCGGTCATCACACCCAGCCAGGCGTTTGGTACGCCGGCGGCTCGCCGCAGGGGCTCTTCCGTACTGACGACAGCGGTGATACGTGGACGACCGTCGATGGCTGGAATGATCACCCGATGTGGGAGACGTGGGCCGAGTGGCCGGTGGAGCAAACACCCGACGGGTCAATGCTGCATTCGGTCGTACACGATCCTCGCGACCCTACGCACATGTACATCGGGCTGTCATCCGGAGGGGTGTTCGAGACGGTCGACGGTGGGGCCGACTGGCATCCGTTGAACCTCGGCAGTGCAAGCCCGATGTTTCCCGACAAGGACATGGAGTTTGGTCAGGATCCGCACTGTGTGCGCATTCATCCAACGAACCCCGATCGGCTCTACCAGCAAAACCACTGCGGCATCTACCGCATCGACCGACCGGCAACCCGCTGGCAGCGCATCGGCAACAACATGCCGAAGTCGGTCGGTGACATCGGCTTTCCGATC
>JAYTKG010000444.1:0-5051 GCA_043730435.1 Acidimicrobiia bacterium
GAGAAACGGCATCATGGCCGCGACTGCCTCAGCCCGCATGGGCGTGCTTGTCGATGACCTGTTGCTTTTGGCCAGGCTCGATCAGGGGCGTCCGCTCGAACATCATCCGGTCGAGTTGACCACCATCGTGAGTGACGCGGTCAACGACGCCCGCATCACCGACCCTGACCGCGTCTGGACGCTCGGCATGATTCCCCAAGCGTTGGTGTCGGGCGACGAATCCCGGCTGCGGCAAGTGGTTGGCAATTTGCTCACCAACGCTCGTACCCACACGACGCCTAGTTCGTCCGTCGATGTGTCGGTGGCGATGGCCGACGGTCAGGTCGAACTGGTGGTCGCCGATCATGGGGCTGGCGTGCCGCCGGGTGAGGAGAAACGCATCTTCGAGCGTTTCGCCCGTCTGGACGGCAGCCGCCAACGCGCCAGTGGAGGCACCGGACTCGGGCTCGCCATCGTGAACGCCATTGCGTGGTCCCACGGCGGAACCGTCGGTGTCCGTCAGACCGAAGGCGGCGGAGCATCGTTCTGGCTGCGACTCCCGCCCCTCGGCACCGCAACGTGGCCTGCGCCGGGGGCCGACGTCGACAGGCCGGTAACACCCGACGCCTCTGTTTCGTAGGTGGCGAAAGAACGCACCGGCTCTGTTCCGGTGTCCGCCGGTAGGCTGGTCGGGTCATGCCCGTTGCCGATGAGTTGATCTACCTTGATCACGCTGCCACTACGCCCATGCGGGCTGAGGCAGTCGCGGCCATGATGCCGTTTCTCACCACTCGTTTCGCCAACCCATCCGGCTCACACCGGGCATCGCGTGACGTGCGCAAGGCCATCGACGAGGCCCGTGACGTCGTTGCGGAATGCCTCGGCTGCGACCCGGGCGAGGTGGTTTTCACCGGTTGTGGCACCGAGGCCGACAGCCTGGCCATTAACGGCATCATCACCCGTCACGGCGGCACTGCGGTCACCGTTTCCACCGAGCATCACGCAGTGCTGCACGCCGTAGAGCATCTCAAGGGCACCATCGTTGGCGTTGATGCCTTTGGTGTGGTCGACATGGCAGCGCTCGAGGCAGCGCTTACGCCCGAGACGCGCATCGTGTCGGTCATGCTCGTAAACAATGAGGTCGGCACCATCCAGCCCATGCTGCGCATCACCCGCATGGTGTCCAAGCGCGCGCCGCAGGCCGTCGTGCATACCGATGCCGTTCAAGCGCTCACCTGGGTCGACGTGGCCAAGGACGCCAAGCACGCCCATCTCATCGCCATCAGCGCTCATAAGTTCGGCGGCCCGAAGGGCGTTGGCGCTCTGGTCATCCGCAAGGGCACCACGGTGTCGCCCATGCTGCTCGGCGGTGGACAGGAGCGAGATCTTCGCAGCGGCACGCACAACGTGGCCGGCATCGTGGCGATGGCCGAGGCCATGCGGTTGACGGTGTCCGAGCGAGCAGCCACCGTTGCCCGAGTGGGCGCGTTCCGTGATCGGCTGGTCGACGGACTACTCGCTGCCGTGCCCTACACCATCGAAACTGTGCCGCGTGAGATGAAGATCGCCGGCTCGGCCCATATGTGTTTCGACGGCATCGAGAATGAGGCGCTGCTCTACCTGCTCGATCGCGCCGGACTTTGTGCATCTGCCGCGTCGGCCTGCGCGTCCGGCGCCATGGACCCAAGCCATGTGTTGGCGGCCATGGGTATTGCGCGTGAGCGAGCCAACGGAGCGCTGCGGCTCAGCCTTGGCACCGCCACCACCGATCACGACATCGACCGAGCGTTGGCCATCATTCCACCCGCTGTTGCTCAGCTCCGTCGGGGCGTGGCCTGATGCAGGTTCTTATCGGCATGTCCGGCGGCGTTGATTCCTCGGTCGCCGCCGCTCTCTTGGTAGAGCAGGGCCATGAGGTTGTAGGCGTCACGTTGAAGTTGTGGGGCGGCGAAAGCGACACGGGCTGCTGCTCGGTCAGTGATGTCGATGATGCCCGCCGTGTCGCTCAGCAGATCGGCATCGATCATCTCGTGTTCAACTTTACCGACGATTTCAACGCGCACGTCGTGCAGCCATACGTTGACGCGCACACCAACGGTCTCACTCCTAACCCGTGCATCGAGTGCAACCGCCACCTCAAGTTCGACCGCCTTCTTGAGCGGGCCGAGGTGCTCGGCTTCGATGCTGTCGCCACCGGCCACCATGCTCGGGTCGAGACCGACTCGGTCGGTTCGCTGCGTATCGCCCGCGGGCATGACGTGGCGAAGGATCAGAGTTACGTGGTGCACATGCTCAACCAGCGGCAGCTTTCCCGCACCCTGTTTCCGGTGGGTGACCGCACCAAGGATGACGTGCGCGCCGACGCAGCCCGCCTCGGTTTACGCACGGCCTCCAAGCCCGACAGCCAGGACGTGTGTTTCATCACCAGCGTCGGTGGTCGATCGTCGTTTCTGGGCGATCGCATTCCGCTCCGTGCGGCGCGGGTGGTCGATACATCGGGCGCGCCGGTTGGGCGGGTGGATGCCATCGAGATGGTCACCATCGGCCAACGAAAGGGCCTCGGCATGGTAGGCGGGGGAGACCCGCTCTATGCCGTCGACATCGATGCCGCCAACGGCGTCGTCACGGTCGGATCGGCCGTAGATCTGCAGCGCCCGTCGGTCGCGCTCACGCAACTCGTGTGGTCCGACCAGCCTGTCACCGGCCCGGTGCGGGTGCAGTGGAGCGCCCACGGGGCGACTCGCCTCGGCCATCTTGATCAGGTCGGAACCATCACCTGGGACGAACCCCAACGCCGCATCGCGCCCGGCCAGAGTGTGGTCATCTACGACGCCACCGACCGCCACGTCCTCGGCGGCGGCATCGCTGTGTCGTGAGCAACACACCTCCCCGGCCTGGCCCGCAGCGCCGCAAGGTCCGTATGCTTCGCGCAGAACCGCCACCCGATGATTTGCTCGTGGTCCTTCGGGCAACTCCGACAGATGTTGACGAGGCCGTGGTGAGATCGCAGAGGATGCCGGGGAGTCGGCCAACGTCTATGTCGTCACCATTGGCGGCCGGACCGAACTCTTGCACGGCGTGTCAGTATTCGCGCAGCGCGACGGCATTGGAGTCAACCTCGTCCTTGAACGGTTCGCATACGCGCCCAGGTACTGCTCTGCTCGAGTCGGCGACCTTCGCCGAGCGGGTTTCGAGGTCCTGCCGACGGGCGCAAGCCTGGACCACTTTGACGTTCAACTGGTCCGGGACCGTTCGGTCGAGGACGGTCCCGCCGATCCCACAGCGCTTGTAAGTGCTGCGCGGCTGATGATTCAAGTAGCCGGTGAACTTCTGCCAAATCCGGCCTACGCTTATGACAAGGAGGAGTCATGATCGAGAACGGCACGAACCCCTGGTACCTGCGCCAGGTCGACCCCGATGTTGTGGAGCGCCTGGCTGCTCGTCACACGCCGCACGACCGGGCGGAAACGATGGGTGTCGATATCGTCGGCGATCCCCACCGCGAGGACGACGACGGCTACAACTGGACACGCCTCAGCTACGCCCGAAACGTGCGCGACGTGACTCCGGGCTCGGCCGTGGTTCTCGGCAGCGGAATCGGTCACTATCTGGCGAAAGTTGTCGCCTGGGATTTTGAAGTCTCCGATGATGACCCCATCGTTGTCCTCGACCTCGTGCCTCTTCGCCCCGACGCAATCGGACGAGCCTTGGCCCGATATAGCCCTTCGGCTGCGTGACCGACCCCGGGCCATCTGGCCCTTTTGGTTAGCGCCACTTCGACTACGGCCGCCGTTGAGAGATACGAGAACCCCCAGTTGAGATTGCAGCGATGGTTGGACCGGCTGAGCGGGTGAGTACTTGAGCCACTCGGCCAGATCCCCCTCTCGAACTTGCCGACCAGTTCCGATGGCGTGCCTGGTCCCGACGAGTGACGACCGCGCGAACTCGGAGGGCGGCTGGAAGGGGCGGCGAGAATTAGAAGAGGGGGGCTTCGCCGGGTTGGCGGGGGGCGAACATGGTGCGGTCGGCTTCGGTGATGGCGACATCGTTGATGCTGGCTTCTCGGCGGCTCATGTAACCGAGTGCATCGAACTCCCAGTTCTCGTTGCCGTACGAGCGCCACCACTGACGAGAGTCGTCGTGCCATTCGTAGCGGAACCTCACCGCGATGCGATTGTCGGTGTAGGCCCAGAGTTCCTTGCGCAGCACGTACTCGTGCTCGCGCTCCCACTTGGCCGTAAGAAAGGACACGATTTCTTCGCGGCCTTGGAGGAATTGGCTGCGGTTCCGCCACACCGAATCAAGGGAGTACGCGAGGGAAACACGAACCGGGTCTTTTGAGTTCCACGCATCTTCGGCCGCCTGGGCTTTCTTGCGAGCGGTTTCTTCAGTGAAGGGGGGCAGGGGTGGTCGAGGGTCCACAGTGAGGTTCCTTTCGAGCGTCGAGTCGAAGCATACGGCCTGTGCTGGCGTCAGCGAACCGAGGGCCTTATCGAGGGCGGCTGGTAAAGACGGCGTGGCGCTTCTGGAGGAAGGATGTGATTCCCTCTTGCGCGTCGCTCGTGGTTGCCGATGCGGACATGACTTCGACGGCATGGCCGTAGGCTTGGCTCTGCGGAAGGTCGATCTGCGCGTAGTACGTCTGCTTGCCTATGCCCTTCGACTGGGCCGAGCCGCGTGTGACTCTGCGCAGCAGGTCGGCGACGGTCGCATCGAGTTCGTGCGCAGGAACGACCCGGTTCACGAGGCCCCACTCGGCTGCGGTCTGGGCATCGATAGCGTCCCCGGTCATGGCGAGTTCGAGGGCACGCTTGCGGCCGACGTTTCGGGCGACCGCAACGAGCGGCGTGTGGCAGAAGAGGCCACCCTTGCCGCCGGGGATGGCGAAGCCAGCGTCGTCACTGGCGACGGCCAGATCGCAGGTTGCGACGAGTTGACAGCCGGCTGCAGTTGCGAGTCCGTGCACACGAGCGATCACCGGTTGAGGGACGGCCTGGATGGTGTCCATCATCTCGGTGCACACCTTGAACAGGTTGCGGATGGTGAGAAAGTCGCCGCCAGCCATGTCACGG
>JAYTKG010000445.1:0-4121 GCA_043730435.1 Acidimicrobiia bacterium
GCTTGCGGCCGCGCTTGGGGTTTCGCAGCCGGCGATAAGCAAAGCCCTTCATGGGGTGTCCACGATCGCTGCGTTGCAGCGTCTTGTCCATGCGCTCGGCGGCGATCTCGAACTCGTCATCAATCATCACGGCCAACGCTTCCTTATCGACGCGTAGCAGACCGCGCTCAATTCCTGCTGTTTGTTTGGCCGCTGGCCAATCTCGCGAGGCGTCGGGCTTGTCGAGAAGGTCGACGGCGGCGGTCTGCTTGGGCCCAGATGGGTTGCGGTGCGGATACCATGGAGTCATGGCTGCACGGGTGCTTCACCTCGCGGGTTTTGAGGGGAAGGCCGTCGCCGTCGACCAGGAGACCAATGAGGTCGTCGCTTCGGCCGATACTCCTCGAGAACTGTTGCGAATCATTCGTGAGCACGGTCTATGCAACACGATGATCTTGCGCGCCCCGCGTATCGATGAGCCGTGGCGGGTTGGGCTTGGCTGAGGTCGGGCTTCCAGCACGTGGGTGGGCGTAGGACCACACATCCGTTGAGGCTCCTCGACGCGGCCAGCCCGTGCTGCGGTGGGTCGTGCCGGCGAGCTTTTCCCGGTCGACGAACGAAACGATGGTCGCTTCTCGACGCGACGTCATCGGCGACTGTCACCAGCCGATGCCTAGGTCGAGCGAGTTTTCTTCGATGGCGAGGGTTTGTTGTCGGGTGATGATGAGTTCGGGTGTGTGGGTTCGGATGGCGTCGGCGAGGACGTTGAAGGCTCTGCTGTCGGGGTGTTGCCTGAGGCTTTCGAGGGTGTGGACGGCGTTGCTGGCTCGGCTGGGGCTGATAGTTTGGCCGTTGGCCCAGTCTCGCCAGGTGTCGAGTGCGTCGAGAAGGTCGACGGCGGCCGCCTGTTTCTCCGGGAGGTAGTCGTAGCGGTCCATCGTGGCTCGCATGTCGGCACTGCCGATGATTGCCTCGCAGCGACGTTCGGCAGCGAAGGCCGCCTGCAGAAAAGGCTGGCGTTTCGTGGGCGCGTCGTCAACGGTGGCCTCGGAGGCGGCAAGGTTCTGTTCGGCGGCGTCGAGTTGTTGCTGCGCTGGCCGCCGGCCAATGAGCCGGTGTTCGGCGACGTTGGCTTGAGCGGCGGTGACACCATCTTTTGTTTCCGCAAGGGTTTTGTCGGCCCGGTTGAGGAGCAGGTCGTATGGTGCGAGCGCCGCTTTGGCTTTGGAGAGTTCTTGTCGTGCGTCATTGAGCCGTGCCGCTTCACCGGCTTTACGGATGTCGATGTCACCGAGGGCGTCGCTGACTCGGTGTAGTGAGTCGACGGCTCGCGACTCCAGTGGTTCCCACCAGTCGGGGATCCGGCACCGTGGTCGTTGGTGCGGCACGGCGGGTCTTGTTGGAGTTTTGGCGGCGAGTTGGCGTCGCTGCACGACGGCAGGAATGTCGGCGCGGTCGCAGGCGAGAACGCCTTGAGGACGGCTTCGCTTGTGTGGTGCCCGGCGATGGGTTCGAATCCAGATCGACCGTCCATCGGACCCTCGCCGACGGGCGTTTGCATCGAGGCTGGGGTCAAGGTTGATGCTGTGTTCCAGAATGCTGTCGGCGGCCCGATGCAGGAAGTCAGTCCACCGTTGCCCCGTTTGGCCGGCATGGGGGCGCAGGGTGTCGGTAAGCGTTCGCAGGACGTCCATTCGGTGCCACACCGATGACCGTTCGGACAGGGCGGCGAGCACGTCGGCGACGGTGGTGTGTTGCGCCGGTTCCGCTTCCCGGCCTGCCGTGCGAATGTCGCGGTTGAGGCCGGCCGGAGTGATGCCAAGCTCCTTCGCCTCGGTCTGCCAACGGGGCCGGAGATCGGTGACCGTCATCCCGGTCTTACGGCCACGCGTGTCCACAGCGGCCTCGCGTTCCATCGCTGCCCGCTCGAACGGCGAAGGCTCCCGACCCTCGCGTCGGTCAAAGACAGCGAGCTTGTCGGCCAGCGCGTCGGCGACCTCGTGCGAGCGTTTCGAGAACGTATCGAGCAGCGTTTCCGGGACTCCCAGGACCTCGGCTTGCCCGTTGACAATCTCGCCGAACCGGACCCCGAACTGCTCGCTGAGTTCCGCACGAAGCACGGACTGGTAGATCCCACCGAGCGCCCGCTGATGCTTCTTCAGCAAGCGAGCGTCGAGCGCGTACCAACGGCCGCTATCGACCTGCACCTTCGCAGAGATGACGACGCGGCTGTGGATTTGCGGGTCGTCTAACCGGGACGTGGTTTGCCGGAACGCTGCGATCGTGAGGCCGTTGGTGTCGGGGTGGAGGAGTTGCCCGTTGGAGCGGATACGGGTCGTCGCTCCATACCTTTCGAGCGTGCCGACGACCGCCTTGACGGCGGCGTCGTGTGCTTCCAGCAGTCGGTTGTCGCCGGTGATCGCCCACCATGCCGACAACGATTTGGGTGCGGAGACCGTGGCATCAAAACCCGACACGCCCGTAGCACCAGCCCATCCGCTGTCGTCCGGTCGGTCAGCGGATAGCCGAGCGTCACTCCGCTGAAAGGGTGACGGCCCGACAGGATCAGTTCCAGCTGTTCGGCGTTCACCTCACCGGTGAGGCCGTGCAGCGCAGCCTGTTTCCCGGTCCAATGGCCGGGGATCTCGCCCTCCGCCTCCGTCAGATACGCGGTGTAGTACCCGGCGGTGACCGCAGCGGTCGAGGCGTACAACGTAGTCACGCGCAGTACGGCGAGCACCCCGATGAGCGTGGCAATGAGTCCCGATGCAAGTCCCGAGCGGTAGCGCGATGAGCGCCGGGCACCTGTCTGTTCTTTGCGGTTGTGGTTGAGCGGAAGGTGAAACCATGACGGCCTCAAATCTCCGTGAACGACAGCTGCGCGGAGGGGACGGTAGACCGAGGAGTCGGCGCTGGCCGGCGGGCGACCTCGATCGCGGCTGCATCGGCTGGTCGGCGGAGGTCGAACATGTCGGACGGGACCGTGAGCTGATACTCGGTCGGTCCGAACGTGCCAGCACCTGTTCGCGGGCGAGCGATATCGAGGAGACCAACCTGGCTGAGCTGGCCGATGGCTCGTGTGACGGTGTCCTTGGACATTGCGACGTCGGCGGCGAGGTCTCGGATTGAGACCTTCACGGTCGATTCTTCGGTGGTACCCGCGGAGCGGGTCAACAGCGTTTCGAGGACGACCCATGTAGAGGGTCCAAGTGCACGTTGTAGATGCCCGGCGGCAGGCAGCACCACGAACGATCGCCGGGCCGTGTCGTCACTGGCCACGGCGGTTCCCGGCGTGAACCGCGCCAGCACCAAGACGTACGACGTTGCCGGTGGTGGCAAGCTCGACGAGTGCCCAGCGGGGAACGCGTAGGCAAGTTCCGAAGCGGATCACGGGAACGCCAGCCGTTCCGCCGCTGTCCAAATATTCCGCAGCGAGCGCATACGCGAGTGAGCGACTAATTCCGAGGTAGCGGGCTGCTACCGAGCCATTCACGAGAACGCTTTCTCCGTCCCCGTCAGTCGCGACCGGGCATGGTGAGCAACTGTCAACCGTTCAAATCCGTTCTGGCGCGCCCGAATGAGGGGTGAACTCGCGATAGCGTGGCTTGCGTGGTTGACCGATCGGGACATGGCAGAGCGAAGCGCGCCTTCGTGGCGATGCTTGCGTTCTTGACTCTTGCCTGTTTGGTTATAGGCCACCCGCACCGAGAGTCGCCGGCCAGCGCTTCCCGGGCTTCCGCGACTCTTTCGCACATGCATGAGTCGAGTGCGTCTCAGCAGCCTAACGCTCCTCATCATCCGACGAAAACACCGGTGGATGAAAACGACCGTCACTGCGCAGCGACAACAGCGGCCGTGTGCGCGCTACCCAACGCGTCTGTTGTAGCCCTGCTGTTGTTCGTGCTGGCGCTCGCTATCGGCATGGTGTGGCGCTCGTTGCCGCTTGTGCGCAGTGTTGCCCGCCGTTCTCGTTGGCTAGATGGTGATATCGCGTTGCTGTCGTGGCCCGGGCGTCCCGCTCTGGCCGTCCTCTGCGTCTCTCGAACCTAAGTCGCCTCGTCGTCTTTCCGAAGGCGCGCTGTGACTAATTCGAGCTACGTAAGAGAGAGAAATCATCATGAACATTTTTGGGTACGGACGCG
>JAYTKG010000446.1:0-9450 GCA_043730435.1 Acidimicrobiia bacterium
CCCCAGCCGCTCGCCTGCCTCTACGGCCGGGCGGGTAAGGATGATGCGGGAGACCTGCTTGGCCTGCAACGCTTGCACCGCGGTAGCGACCGCCAACCAACTTTTGCCGGTACCGGCCGGCCCGAGTCCGAACGTGATGACGTTGGTGCGGATGGCGTCGACGTACTTTTTCTGACCACTGGTCTTCGGGCGAACTGTACGGCCTTTGGCGCCGCGCAACACTTCGTCACTCAACACTTGGCTGGGGCGCTCGGCGTCCCGGATCATGCTGATGGAGCGTCCGAGCGTGGCGCCGTCGAAACCCTGGCCCTGCTGCAGCAAAAGCACCAGTTCGGTGAAAAGTTCGCCGACGCTGTCGGCGTCCACTCCGTCAATCACGATCTCGTTGCCCCGCACCACAATCTTGGTGTCGGGAAAGGCCTGCTCGATGGCTCGGAGGTGACTGTCGCGATGGCCGAGCAGAGCCACCATCAGATGGTTTCCGGGTACGGCAAACTCGACGTGAAACGAACTCACGAGCGCAACGCGGTGATCTTAGGGAGGAACTGCGGGACCATGTTCCGTTCAGGTTACCCGACGAAACCGGACGCAGTCCGGTCGATTCAGGCCATAGGTGGCGGTGAACCTAGCCGACGGCGACAAGATGCTGCGTTGACAGCCAGCTACGGAAGGCATCCGCCTGCATCGGCCTGGCGAATAAATAGCCCTGGAGCCCATCGCAGCCCTGCGCCCGCAAGAGGTCAGCCTGTTCCTGAGACTCGACTCCCTCGGCCACGACGGACAGCCGCAGCGAGTGGGCCATTGTGATGATGGAGGCGGTGATGGCTGCATCGTCGGCACCAATGGACACCCGGTCAACGAAGCTCTTGTCGATCTTTACGCAGTCGACCGGGAACCGGGTGAGGTAGCTGAAGCTGGAGTAGCCAGTTCCGAAGTCGTCGATCTTGATCGTGATACCTCGCTTGCGCAGACTGACCAACACGGGGATGGCATCACGCGAGGTAGCGAGAGCACTTTCGGTTAGCTCGATCGACAGGCGATCGGGCGGCAGACCACTGAGCAGGAGCGCAGCATCAACCTGTGCGGTAAGAATGCCGTCGACCAGCTGGGATGCCGAAACGTTGACGGCGACTGGGGGCAGCACGGAGCCAACCGGAGCTACCCATCCGGCTGCGTCACAACACGCCTGCTTCATCACGTAGCCGCCGAGCTCCACGATCTGTCCGGTCTCTTCGGCCAGCGCAATGAAGTCGGCCGGGCCGATCGGGCCACGGGCGGCGTCATTCCAGCGGACGAGTGCTTCAACTGCGCTGGTGACTCCCTGGGTGTCGATGATCGGCTGATAGTGCACGGTCAGGATATTGTTCTCGATGGCTTGGGACAGGTTCTCATGCACGAAGTTGCGCAGATGCTGGCGCTCTTCAACCTCGGCGGTGAAGACCGCTACGACCGGACCGTGCGGGCGGGACTGCCGGGCCGCCTGCGCCGCAAGACGCGCACGCGACAACAAACCGTTCGGACGGTTTCCGTGCTCGGGCGCCAGTGCGACACCGAACTGAATGTTGACGCCCACTCGACGGTCGATGAGATCGACGGGGCTGACCAACACCGCGTGCAGGCGGGCCAGCACGGCTTTGTAGTCCTGCTCGTGGTCAACCAGCGGAAGGATGGCGACGAGATCTTCGCTTCCGAGTGAGCCAGCGATGGCTCCGTCGATCTTGCGGAGGAAGTCAGCGGCCCGCGCCGACACTTCCTGGATCAGGCGTTGACGATCATCGGGCAGCGGCGCGGCGAGCCGATCGTCGTCGATGGTGATCACTACGACCGCGACACGCGCGCAGCTTTCCACGAGTTCGCGGATACCGCCGGCAATTGCAGTGAGATCGGGAAGGCCGGTGCGTGGTTCGACACCCGGGCGGCCAGTGTTTCGAAGCTCCACCAACGACCGACGAGACCGCTCCAGGTGTAACTCCTCCATAGCTGCGTTGAGCCGAGCGTGCGACGTGGCCACGTTGCCTTGAAGCTCGGCATAACTGGCGGCCAACGCTTCGGTCCGTTGACGTTCATCTTCAAAACGGCCAGCCACTTCAACGCTGCGAAGACGACGGGCACCGTCAGTTGCCAGCAAGCCCATCTGGGTGTCGTACTGCGAACGGGCTGCATCGAGCGCTCCGCCCAGATCGCCTCGCTCGGTGCGGATCTCTGCGAGCTCGCCCAGATACATCACGGTTCGGTAGGGATCGCGAAGGCCGTGCACCTTTTCGATGGCAACGAGGACCGCGGCCTCGGCATCGAGGAGATTGCCGGCATGGCGCAGGACCACCGCTCGGGCGTACTGCAACTCCACAGTCACCCGGGCGCCCGGTGCCGATCCGAGGAGTGATTCAGAAGCGTCGAGTTCGACAGCAGCCAGCTCGTCCCATCCGCACCGGGCCGCCGCCATGGCGCGAAGCATGTGAACGCTCGCGAGCAGCGGTGTTTCCGGTCCGAGATCAAGCACGCGGGCTCCAAGCTGGAACGCTTCGGCATTTTCTTTCGCGGTGAGAGCGCTGAGGGCCAGATTGAGCAACGCCACCGCTGCCGTCTGCTCGTCCCCCATCTGCAGAAAAGCTTCGGCAGCCTGTTCGAAGTGCTCACGGGCGATCAGCGACTGTTCGGGCCCCGGGAACTCCCCGAGGATTGATGCCATCCGAAGGTCGGCGCGCGCTTCGAGATGAGCGTCGTTGCATGAGCGGGCGAGGCGCTTCGCTCGACGGGCCATCATCGCAGCGTCCTCTAAGGCTGACTCCTCGTACAAAAGCGTGGCGAGAAGCAGTTGTGCCTCGGCTTCGTTACGCGTGTCGCCAAGGTCGCCGAGTTCGGCAATGGCGACGCGGACGGGTGCGTACACCTCCGACGGCTTGCTGCCGGATGCGAGCGCGGCTTGGCTCAAAAGAAGCATCGCTCGCGCGGTGCTCAGGCGGTCGCCTTCCGTTCGTCCCAATTCGATGATCGAAAGGGCAAGGCGAGCCGACTCGTCCGGCGCGGTCGAAAGGAGTTCTCTCGCGGTGGTAGCCATCTCGTCGATTCGTCGAATCGAGCCCGTTGGGGACACAGGAGTCGGCACCACCTTGTTCTCAGTTGCTCCCTTCACTCCCGCATCCTCCGTTCAGGCGTCAACCGCATTCAGCACCCTCCCATCGGCCGTGGAATGGCCGAATCAAGGGACGTCAATGCATTGGCTGAACCAAACTCACACGCCGCGACTGGCACGCTCGTAAGCGCGCTGCAGAACGTGATCGACGAGGGTGACGAGCGTGCCCTTGACGGCTTCGCGAGAGCGAGCGTCTGTGCCAACCAGCGGCACGTCGGGTGCGATATCCAGGGTCTCGCGGATGTCAGACAGGTCGTGTGCAAGCTGTCCACCAAAGAGGTTGACTGCAGCAACAAACGGAACGTCTCGGCTCTCGAAATAGTCGAGTGCCGGGAAGCTGTCGTCAAGGCGACGGGAGTCGATGAGGACGATGGCGCCAAGGGCGCCAGCGATCAAGTCGTCCCACATGAAGCCGAAGCGATCCTGTCCGGGCGTACCGAACAGATAGAGCACGATGCGATCATCGATCGCGACCTTGCCGAAGTCCATCGCTACCGTCGTTGTGGTCTTGGTAGTGACCTGACCGACGTTGTCCACACCTGCCGACGCCGATGTCATGGCCGCCTCGGTGGTGAGTGGTGTGATGTCGGAAATTGAACCGACGAACGTCGTCTTACCGACCGCGAAACCGCCGGCAATGACCAGCTTGATCGGAATCAAACCGGGTTTTTCGGCCTGAGGAGTCGGCGCGTGATCAGAGAGCACGGATGCCATGGGACAGCCTTTCCAAGAATGCGATATCAGAATGAAGGTTGCGATCAGCGGTATGCGGCTTCAGAAAGCCTTCCTCGATGAGATCGCCAGCAAGGATCTGAATGACGCCAATGGGGACGCCAACACGAACGGCGACCTCGGCGACCGAGAGCGCCTCGGCCCGACAGGACTCATAGACCTTGGCTCGCTCGAAGGTGAGTTGACGGGCTTTGTCCTGCGAACCAGCAACAACACTCAGCATCGCTTGAAAGTCCAGCTTTGCGTTCGACTTGGCGCGGCCACCAGTCATGACGTACGCCCGAACAGTCTCACCTCCCGCTGTAGTTGCCGACAGCGACGTGGAGGTTGAACGGTTCAGAAATGGCCGGATAGCGAACCCGCCGCCGGCAGGAGACTCTGAATAGTTCGACATGATGATTTACGTCAGCCGCGCTTCGCTCGGTCGAAACCGCTCTGCAAGCCAGCGAGCGACGAGCGCAAAGCTGCCGCATCTCGCTCGGGCGCTGGTGCTCCATCGGCGGGGCCGGTGTCGGGTGCCTGAGCTCCCTTGATGCGCTTGCGGAAACCAGTCTTCGTCATCGGGGCATCATCCTTGGGCTCGTCGTCGGATATGTAGAGCGGATCGTCGGCCGGGTTGGGAAGATCGTCGATACGGTTGTCGACCGCCGGAACACCCCAAGGCGACAGAAAGTCGTTAACCGAAGACATCGGCTCGTGGGCCGGCGCCGGTTCAACGACCTGGGCCATGTCCAATGACGGTGCAGCATCGAAGGACGCAGCCGGTTCAGCAACGGGGAACTGGTAGGTACTGTGGGGCGTCTCGAACGTCGAGCCGCTCACAACTTCGTCAAGCTGGTAACCGGTCGGTGCGCTGTCGTGGCGGTAGTCGGCAGCCGTTGACGGTGCCTCGTAGGAGGGTGCGCCCGCCCACGGAAGCTCGTCAGAAATCGCTATGTCGGCAACTTGGTATTGGGCGAGTTGCTGGTCGGCAGCGTGATCGTACGGGGGAACGGTGACCTCGAAACGATCGGCGTCGTTGGCTATGTCAGTCGAGGCCAGCTCAGCGGCAGCCTGTTGAGCATTGCGTCGGGCGGCGCGACGGCCGACCGGTGCGGCGGGCTCAAACGCCGGAGGTGCTTCCTCAACCGGGGCCACAGCCTTGGGCTGACGGCGGGGCTCATTGGCTTCGTCGAGCGCCAACAGTTCATGCGGCAACAAAATGCCAGCGGTCACACCCGAGTTCGGAATGTTGTCGTGCATTTGGACCGTGATGTTGAATCGCTCGGCCAGCTTGGATACCACGTGGTGACCGAGCACACGTACCGGCGACAGGTCGAACGACACTGGGTTGTTCAAACGGTTGTTGACCTCGGCCAGTTCGTCGGGGCCCATACCCAGACCACGATCGATGATGGCGATGTGGTAGCCGTACTGCGTCATGCGGCCGAGCATGGTGACTCGAGATGTTGGCGGCGAGTAGGTGATGGCGTTCTCGATGAGTTCGGCGAACAGGTGCACGACACTGTGCACGTAACGGCCTCGGACCAAGATGTCTTCCATGTCGGAGTGATCGACACGCTGGTAGTCGTCGACCTCCGAAAGGGCGCCGCGAATGACGTCAGAGATCTCAACCGGGGCGCCAGAGGTGCTCATTGGCTTGTCACCGGCGAGCACGAGCAACGACTCGGCCTGGCGGCGCATGCGGGTGGTCAAGGCGTCGAGACGGAACAGGTTCTCCAGGGTGCCAGCGTCACGTTCGTTGCTTTCGAGCTCGGAGATGAGGCCGAGGGTGCGGAAGACCAAGCTCTGGTTACGACGCCCGATGGTGATGAGGTTTTCGCCGTAGTTCCGGGCAGCCTGCACCTGTTGGGTGGCCATACTGACGGCGGAGGCCTGCACAGCGTTGAACGCCGTGGCCAGCTGGCCGACTTCATCCTTCGAGTCGACTGGGAACTTCTCAAGCTCCGGCATCTCATCCTCGGGGCCGAGGTTGTTGATGGCGGCGATGTGGTTCGGAAGGCCGAATTCAGCTACATCGGTGGCCTTCTTCGTCATGGCCTTCAGCGGAGCGCTGATAAGGCGAGCGACCACAAGTCCCAGCAGGAGGATGAGGAGCGCGGCCACAGCCATGGTGCCGATGATGCTGAGCTCACGGTTTTTCACTAGATCGGTAGCCGAGGTTTCCAGTTGTGACTGGCGGGCCAGACTGAGCGAGACGAGCTTGGTAACCGCGCCACGGTGGTTGTCGTACAGGGTGACAAGCTTCAAATCCCGGACCTGGTCAGCCTTCTCGAAGTCACCAGCGTTGAGCGCATCGAGCAGCTCGCCATTGACAACGGCAAAGAAAGCCTTGCCGGTCGAGTGGACTGCATCGATTTCGATTCGAGTTGACGTCATGGTGTCTGAGGTGAGCTGCTGTGACCACGTCCGGTAACGAGCCTCGAAAATCGCTTCGGACGCTACCAATTGGGCCTGCGCGTCGTTACGGTGTTTGATGTCGGCATCGTTGGCCGTGCCTGCGGCAACCTGCCGAGACTCCAGAACCAGCTGCAGGACTGAAGCGTAGGCCTCGACGATGAACAGTGGTGGCGGAAGAATGTCGGCGACGAGATCCTTTTCCTCGACGATCTCGTTGTACATCGGCCCCGTTACCTTCACGGCGTTCAACGAGTTGAACACCAGTGCGGCTACTAGGCCGAGTACGAGAACGGGAACAAACAGAACAACGAACAGCTTCGATTGAATACGCAGATGCCGGAGCATGCCACCTTCTTCACAGGGAACGACGACCAGCAACTGGTCGACGGATTGAGTTATCTATTCATCGGTCTCGGGTCGCAAAGATTCAGGCCTTTTGCGAGATTTTGTGTTTTCCTCGCCGGCTTTACTTCTCCCTAATCGAAAGGTCCGGAATTCACTCCCCGTTCGGTTCAAGGTTTCGAAGAAGGTGCCGATAGGACGCTGTGAGCGTTACCAACCCCGTAGCTACGAAGCCTGCCCCGTCCGCCGCCGCCAGCAACTTCAACTGGCTGATCGCGAACTTCCTGCAAAAGACCCCCGGTGTCGAACAGGGGGTCATCGTGTCGTCCGACGGCATTCTGATGGCGACCGCCAAGTTTGACCTTCTGACGGCCGAACGGGTCGCAGCCATTGTGACCGGCATGCGCAGCCTTGCTGACGGCGCCTCTGGCCTGCTGAAGAAGGGGCTCCTGCAGCGGGTCATCATCGAAATGGGTACAGCATTCCTGCTTGTCGCCGCTATCAGCGACGGATCAGCATTTGGTGTGGTCTGTGACAAGCGCTCAGACCTTGGCCTCATCAGCTACGAGATGACGCTCCTTGTAGATCGCGTCGGCACGCAGCTCACACCCGAACTGGTCACCGAGCTAAAGCGAGCGTTCACCAAAGGCTGACCGACCAAAGCTTTCGGGCGGCGCCTCGTAACATGCGCGAGTGGCTCACTCAATGGTTGCTCGTTGAATCGACTCGACCTGTTCATCCTCGTTGGCTTGCTCGCTGCGGCATGCTGGGGATGGGCAACCGGAGTCGCATTGCAGGTTGGCGCCGGAATCGGCACCATGGTCGGTCTCTTCGCTGGCTCCACGCTCGCCCAACGTACTGCGACGCTCGCGTCCAGTGCCGCAGGAAAGCTTGGCGTGACGCTAGTAACCGTACTTGGCGCTACCTTTCTGTGTGCAGCACTCGGACGATCTGGCGGCAGACGAGTTGCTCAGTTTTTGCACCGACGTCGGCTTGGTTTGGTTGAGCGCGGCCTTGGCGTTCTTGTGGCCATGGCCACGACCCTTTTCGCATTCTGGCTCATTACTGTTTCCGTGGCCACCACCTCGCTGGGACAGGTGGGCGAGCTCATCCAGGGGTCATCTATCATTGGTCGGCTGGATGCGGCGCTGCCGCCCGTTCCCACCATCTCAGCCCGTCTCGGTCGACTGGTCGATCCGGCCGGCTTCCCGCGAGTCTTCGCTGGGCTTGAACCGGGCCTCAGTGCACCGGTGGACGGACCAAGCTCGGCCGAGGTCAACGACATATCGCAGCGAGTACGGGGGTCGGTCGTAAAGATCGAGGGCGAGGGGTGCGGAGGCGTGCTCGACGGTTCAGGCTTTGTAGCCGCGCCGGGACTTGTTGTCACCAACGCCCACGTGGTTGCGGGCGTGCGCTCCCCCACGGTCCTCGACGGCGCCGGCCGCCACCAGTCACTGGTGATGGTCTTCAACCCGGCAGCCGACATCGCCGTGCTCAGGCTCAGTGGCCTTGCGGGAGAACCGCTGTCGTTCGCAAACCCGGATGCGGAACGTTCCGCCACGGGCGCCGTGCTGGGCTTCCCTGGCGGCGGTCCTTTCACCGTCGGCCCCGCGGCGGTTCGCTCTGCGCTGCCTGCGGTCGGAAGAGACATCTACGGCAAGGGACTCGTCACGCGGAACGTGTACGAACTCCAGGCTCGAGTTCGCCCGGGAAACTCCGGCGGTCCCTTTGTGTTGCCCACCGGCGAGGTCGCCGGTGTTGTCTTCGCCCGCTCCCTGTCCGATAACCAAGTGGGTTTCGCCCTCTCGGCTAGCGAAGTCATTCCCCTCGTAGCCGAAGCCGCTTTGCAACGAACGGCCGTCTCGACCGGTGCCTGCGTGAACGATTGAGCCCCCCAAACGTCACGGCGCTTTACAATGTGTAAATATCATTCCAAACGGGAAGCGAGCCTTGCCCGGGACTGACAAGAATGGGGCACGAATGGCAAGAACAGTTCGAGCAGCGCTGTTGCAAACCGACTGGTCGGGCCACAAGGCGTCCATGATCGACAAGCACGAGCAGGCCGTGCACGACGCCAAGGCCCAGGGAGCGCAGGTCATGTGCTTTCAGGAACTGTTTTACGGCCCTTACTTTTGCCAGGTGCAGGAAAAGGAGTACTACAACTACACCGAGCAGATCCCTGACGGACCTACCACCAAACGCTTCTGTGCGATTGCTCGTGAGGCCGGCATGGTGCTGGTGCTGCCGATGTATGAAGTCGTTCGTGAAGGGCTGTACTACAACACCGCTGCGGTCATTGACGCCGACGGAACGTATCTCGGCAAGTATCGCAAGCAACACATTCCGCACACCAACGGGTTCTGGGAAAAGTTCTATTTCCGGCCGGGCGACGGTGGGTACCCGATCTTCGAAACGGCCGTTGGCAAAGTTGGGGTGTACATCTGCTACGACCGCCACTTCCCCGAAGGCTGGCGGGCGCTCGGTGTCAACGGTGCCGAAATCGTGTTCAACCCATCCGCCACATCTCGCGGCCTGTCCAGCTACCTCTGGAAGCTGGAACAGCCGGCCTCCGCCGTGGCGAACGAGTACTACATCGGGGCCATCAACCGGGTCGGCATCGAGCCGTTGGGTGAGAACGACTTCTACGGCACGTCGTACTTCGTTGATCCGGAAGGCAAGTTCGTGGGCGAGGTGGGCGACCCCAACAAGCCCGAGTTGATTGTGCGTGACCTCGACATGGACCTCATCAAGACGGTGCGTGATCGTTGGGCGTTCTACCGAGACCGTCGGCCCGATGCCTACGGCGACCTGACCAAGGACTGATTGCTATGGCTCGAACCCTC
>JAYTKG010000447.1:0-3528 GCA_043730435.1 Acidimicrobiia bacterium
GGGTCCGTGTGGCCGGCGTGGAG
This sequence comes from Acidimicrobiia bacterium, assembly GCA_043730435.1. Lineage (GTDB taxonomy): Bacteria > Actinomycetota > Acidimicrobiia > Acidimicrobiales > Ilumatobacteraceae > JANMCE01. The sequence continues at coordinate 24 of JAYTKG010000447.1, forward strand.
GAGTTCGACGACCCCAAGGCTCCCTTCGTCTTGTGCATCGGCCAAAACAGCGAACGGGCCGAGATCGCTAGCGCCCTCAAATTTGCCGTGTTTTTCACCGCCATTCACTCAAGTGTCCTCCTGGCACCAACCGCCACGGTCGGCGAAGGCACGGTCATCCTGCACGGCGCCGTCGTTCAGGCCAATGCTCGCATCGGCCAGCACGTTTTGATCAACACCGCTGCCAGCGTCGATCACGACAACATCATCGGCGACTACGCCCACATCTCGCCGCACGCCACGTTGTGCGGCCACGTCGAGATCGGCGAAGGCACTCACGTGGGCGCCGGAGCCGTCATTATCCCAAGTGTGAAGGTCGGGAGGTGGTCCACTATCGGTGCCGGGGCGGTCATCATTCGCGATGTGCCCGATGGCGTGACTGTGGTCGGCAACCCGGGCCGTATCGTTCCCAACTCGTCCGGCCAGCGTCGACCTGATGGGGACTACTGACGTGGCGGAACAAGTGTCGCCGTACCCGTTTGATGTCGTTCTGATCGGCTCTGGCCTATCAGCCACGTACACCACCATCCGCCTGCTCGAACGGGTGCTCGCCACGGGGCAAGGCCAACGCCTAAGTATCGCCACCGTCGAGCGCGCCAGCGAGTTCTACACCGGTATCCCCTACGGCGAACGGTCGGGTACCAACGCACTGCTCATCACCTCGCTGAAGGAATTCATCCCGTCGCCCGAACGAGAGCTGTTTACGAAGTGGCTCACCGACAACCGACACTGGATGCTCGAGTCGTTCCGTGCCAACGGGGGAGCGCTCTCCGCTGAATGGCTCCAGGTCAACCACCAGGCCATTGAGGCCGGCGCGTGGGAGGACCTCTACGTTCCCCGCTACCTCTTCGGACTCTTCCTCAAAGAACGCGTCGGTACCCTCCTGGCTGAAGCCGAGCAACAGTCGCTCGCCACGCACGTGTGCGTCCACGCCGAAGCAGTCGATGTCATGCGGATTGACGATCTCTACGAGATCTCGTTGTCTGCGGGCGCGCCGGCGCTGCGGGCGCGCTCGGTCGTGTTGGCGGTCGGCATGCCTGTGCCGCTATCGCAGTTCTCCACGCTTCCGGCCGATGCCGCTCCCACTGCGTGCCTTGTCGATGATCCGTATCTGCCCACGGTGCTCGTCACCATGGAACGGGTCAGAGAGCAGCTACGACACGCGTCCGGCGGCACCGTGCTGCTCATCGGCGCCAACGCCAGCACCATGGAGATGTTGTTCCGGTTCAACGATGATGCCGAGATCAACAGCTTGGTTACCAAGTTCTATGTTGCGTCACCGAAGGGTGCGCTTCCAAAGCGTCTGGTTGACCCCGACCCGTCCGTGCACTTCGTCCCTCAGAATCTTGAGGCGCTGTTCGATACACCCGGCCTGACGGCGAAAGATGTTTACCAAGCCGCGCTGCAGGACATCACCAACGGTACCGAGCAGCAACTCACAATTTCGGACACACTCGCCCCTATCTTCCAGGCGATGGGCGCGGTCATCAAGCAGCTCAGCCGCGAACAGAAGCTTGAGTTCGCCGGCGTGTGGGGCTCTGACCTTGGTCGATTCCAGCGACGGGCCGGAACCGAATATTCCGACCTGATCGAGTCCCTACAACACGCCGGCCGACTCGACGTTCTGGCTGCCCGCTTCGTGGGCCTCGGCTCCGTTGACGCCGGTGGCGTTCGGATTCGCTACAGCGACGACACCGACAAGGCAGTGCACGAGTACCTCACGCCGATGACTGCCATTGTGAACTGCAGCGGTTCGGGCTCGCTCAACGCGGCCGGTGCAGCGGGCATTGTCGAGAGCCTCGTCAAACGGGGCTTGGTGCGAGTGAACGCATCGGCCCGCGGACTTGAACTAGACGACACCCTGCAGGCCAACGAGAACCTCTATGTGGTCGGTCCGCTCATGTCGGGCAACGTCATTGCCGATGCACCGGTGTGGCACATGGAGCACTGCGGCCGCATCATCTCCTACGGTGGCGTGCTCGCCAACGTCCTGTTCGACCGGCTCTGATCCTCGGCCTCACTCGCTTCGCTCTGTTCGCCCGAGAACGACGGAAGCCCCGAGGTTCAACCTCGGGGCTTCCTCGTAACTCGGGGTCGGTTAGGCGACTTGGCGTTGGGCTTCGTGTTGGTCGGCATCGTTGCCCATGAACTCGTGGCCGGTGGCGATGCCCTCGGCGGAGACGCCGTCGGCCTTGAGCACCTTGCCGACGGTGCGCAGGATGATGCGCAGATCGGTGCCGAACGACCACTGCTCGACATAGCTGGTATCGAGCGCCAAACGCTTCGACCACGACAGGTTGTTGCGGCCGTTGATCTGAGCGAGGCCCGTGAGGCCGGGACGCACTTCAAGGCGCACCCGCTGGGTTGCCGAGTAGCGGTTGATGTACAGCGAGGGGAGCGGGCGAGGGCCAACGATGCTCATGTCACCGCGCACGATGTTGAACAGCTGAGGAAGCTCGTCAAGGCTGAGCCGACGAATGAAGCGACCCACCTTGGTGAGGCGCTGCTCATCGGAAAGCAAGTTCCCCTGTGCATCGCACGCGTTCGTCATGGTGCGGAACTTCCAGACCAGGAAGTCTTCGGCGTGCAGACCAGCTCGGTAGGAGCGGTGGAACAATGGGCGCCCGAACGAGACAGCCACTACGAGTGCCGTAAGCAGCACGAGTGGTGAGAGAATAATGAGGGCGGACCCGGCTACAACTATGTCGAAAAGCCTCTTTGATCGTGACGCCAGGGCTGCTCGCTCAGGGTAAACCTGAGACATCATGGGCATCGTGAGAGTCATCGTAAGTTGCGCCTTTCCAAGAAGGGTGTCCGACGACGGGGGGCGTCGAAGAGTTACTTGGGTATCGCTTACGTTATTTGACCGTGCCCTGACGAAACATGGGCGAAAAGAATCAAAGTTTCACCGTTCAGTCACGGAAGGCGTACGAATGTCACATTCGTTCGGGACGGAGCGTGGGGAACAGGATGACTTCCTTAATACTCGGAGCGCCGGTTAACAGCATTGCGACGCGATCCATACCGATACCCAAGCCACCCGTTGGCGGAAGCCCGTACTCGAGGGCCCGCAGGTAGTCCTCGTCCACCGTTCCGGCCTCGGCATCGCCCGCCTCCTTGGCCGTTTGCTCATCTTCAAACCGGGCCCGCTGCACCAAAGGGTCGTTGAGCTCGGAGTAACCGTTGGCCAACTCACGCGAGCCCACGAAGAGTTCGAAGCGCTCGGTTAGCCACGGATCGCTGCGGTCGGCTCGAGCCAGCGGAGAGATCTCCACCGGGTGACCTGTGACGAACGTGGGCGCCACAAGGTCGGCCTCGGCGACCTCTTCGAACAGAGCCTCTACAAGCTTGCCAGTGCCCCAGAACGGCGCGGGCTTCACACCGTGCGCGGCGGCGATTTTGCGTAATTCATCGATCGGCATGGAGGGATGTACAGGACGCCCAATCTTTTCCTCGATCAGGTCGA
>JAYTKG010000448.1:0-21459 GCA_043730435.1 Acidimicrobiia bacterium
CACATTGCGAAACAACCACCGTGAACGAATGACAGACCCGGCGGGGCGTCCTACCCTTTCTAGGGTGACAACTTCGCAGCCGAAACCCGGTACCTCTGAGCCCCAGACGGCTGCCCTCGGTCGCATCCTTGTTGTGGACGATGACCCGAACCTAGGTGAGGTCGTCGCTCGATATCTGCAAAAGGAAGGCTACGAAGTCGAAGTGGCCACTGACGGTCGCACCGGTCTGGAGCGGGCGCTGGCCACGCTTCCCGACCTCGTCGTACTCGACCTCATGCTGCCCGGCCTGGACGGTCTCGAAGTGTTCCGTCGTCTTCGTCGGGTTGCACCAATCCCGGTGGTGATGCTGACCGCCCGAGGCAGTGAGGAGGATCGTGTGGCCGGCCTTGAACTTGGTGCTGACGACTACGTAGCGAAGCCGTTCTCGCCCCGAGAGCTGACCGCCCGAGTAAAGGCAGTCTTGCGTCGTGCCGGTGGAGGCGTCGCGGATGCGGTCGCCGTCACCTTTGCGGCCGGGGATATCACGCTCGATCTTGTGTCGCACGAAGCGAAGCGAGCCGGTGAACCAATCGTGCTGACCGTCAAAGAGTTCGACCTTCTCGCCTACCTTATGAGCCACCCCGGCGTAGCGTTCCGGCGCGAAGAACTCCTTGAGGCTGTCTGGGGCTATACGTTCGGCGACACTGCGACGGTCACTGTGCACGTGCGTCGTCTTCGGGAAAAGATTGAAGAAGACCCGTCCGCGCCACGATATTTGGCCACCGTGCGCGGCATTGGCTATCGGTGGGAATCATGACCCCGACTACTTCACTTGAGATCACCTCCATCACCCTTGCCGGTTCAGCGTCCGCGGCGGCGGTTGGCTGGACGGTCGTGCGAGCTATCCGACGCAAATCGTTGCAGTTGCAACTTGTTGTCATCGGTCTCTCCACCGTACTCACGTCATGTGTCGGTGTGTCGTTGGCGGCCAACCGCATGTTCGTCTCCGGCCACGATAGTCAGGTGCTTGCGGTCGTACTGGTCGTTTCGGCGGTCGCGGCCATTCTCGCCAGCTGGTTTCTCGGGCGGGCGTTTAGTCGCTCGGTAGCCACCGTCGGCAACATGGCAGTCGGACTGCTCAAACCGAACCAGCCAGTCGAAGCACCAAAACAGCTCGTTACGAAGGAACTTCGCTCGCTCGCCGGTGAGCTCGAGAACGTGGCGGCCGAGTTGGAATCTTCCCGTCAGCGTGAGCGTTCGCTCGATGCCGCTCGTCGTGAACTGGTTGCGTGGGTGAGTCACGATCTTCGAAGCCCGATCGCCTCCATTCGCGCTATGTCCGAAGCACTCGAGGACGGCGTGGTTGACGATGACCTCAGTGTCGCTCGCTATCACCGCGCCATTCGCCAGGAGAGTGAGCGTCTCGGCCTGCTGGTCGACGACCTCTTCGAGCTGTCCCGCATCTCGGCCGGTGTGGTGGATGCCAAGCAGCCGTTCGTGCCGCTTTCTGAGTTGGTGCTTGATGTCCTTCGTGCCGCGGAACCAGCTGCCGCCGCGAAGGGTGTCACCGTGGTCGCGCCGATGAATGACCTACCCGATGTGCTGGTGCCTGCGTCGGACCTCCGTCGTGTTTTGCACAACCTGCTCGACAACGCGGTGCGTCACACCGGCACGGGCGGCACGGTACAGATCGACGCCGAAGTGCGCGGTGGAAACATTGAGATCAGCGTTGCCGATCAGTGCGGTGGCATCCCGCCCGCCGATCTTCCCCGCGTCTTCGAAGTGGCTTTCCGAGGTGACACGGCGCGTACTCGGGACCGGGCCGGTGGCGGCCTGGGGCTGGCGATTGCCCGCGGGTTGGTGGAAGCGCACGAAGGATCAATTCAGGTGGCGAACGCCAACTCCGGTTGCCGATTCACCCTACAACTCCCGGTGGTAAACCCATGAACGACGTCGTGTCCAGCAAGCAGTCCCCCAAGTTTCTGATCGGCTTCGTTGTACTCGCCGTCGTGTCGGTCGGTGCCATTGCGGTATCCCGACGCACATTGGCACAGAAGATCGTTACAGCGGCGAGTCCGGCTGCCGCTTCGCCCGTCGCACCGGCCGCATCCGCAACATCCGCTCCTGCTGGCGACGCGACCATCGCCGCCACCGCTGCCCCCAAGCCCAAGGTCACGCTTCCTGTGTTGAAGGACAGCGCCCCCGACGTCGTGCCGACCGGATGGATCAATACCCCCGGACTCACCGCTGCCGATCTGAGGGGCAAGGTGGTGCTGTATGAGTTCTGGACGTTCGGTTGCTACAACTGCAAGAACGTGTTGCCGCATGTAAAGGCGTGGCACGCCCGTTACGAGAAGGACGGCCTGATCACGCTCTCCATTCACACCCCTGAATTCGACTACGAGGGCAAGGTGGAAAACATTCAGAAGTTCGTCACCGAGAATGAGATCACCTACCCGGTTGCGCTCGACCCCGACAGCGACATTTGGCACGCGTTTCAGAACCACTACTGGCCGAACATGTACCTGCATGACCAGCAGGGTCAGCGTCGGTATGAGCACATCGGTGAGGGCTCCTACGACGAGACCGAGGACGCAATTCGAGCGCTGCTGGGTGTTGACCCCGCTGCACCTCGCGCCGAAAAAGTCTGATGAGTCCGGGGGCGTACATCGCTCTTTTCGGTGCGGGTGTCGCCTCGTTCCTCGCGCCGTGCGTGGTGCCGCTGGTGCCTGCGTATCTTGGCATGATCACGGGATCGGCCACGGCATCGAAGCCGGGCAAGATGGTGTCGTCCACGCTGGTGTTCATCGCCGGTTTCGCAAGCGTGTTCGCTCTGTTCGGCATACTCGCTGGCCTCGCCGGGTCGCGGCTCGCCAGCCTTCAGACCTGGGTCCAGCGCATTGGCGGGCTACTGGTTCTGGGGTTCGGTCTGGTGCTGCTCGGCGTGGTGCGCGGCCCGGCCATGCGTGAGTTCCGGGCCATCAAAGAGCTGCCATCGGCGGCCTCGGCGGCACGGCCTCTGGTGCTCGGTCTGGCCTTCGGTGCCGCCTGGACACCGTGTGTGGGACCGTTACTCGGCGCGGCGCTTGTCGTCGCCGCCAAGGCGGCCAGCGCAGTCACCGGAGCCACGTTGCTTCTCGCGTATGCGGCTGGCATCGGCGTCCCGTTCCTTGCTGCCTCGTTGCTCATCGCCAGTTGGCCCAGCATCGGCGTGCGGCTCCGGAAGGTGTCGAAACCGATCGAGCGGGTGGCTGGCGTGTTGCTGTGCCTCCTCGGTGTCTTGCTGCTGAGCGGCCAGTACGCCCACTTCACTTCTGGCCTGGCCCGCTTCTTCCCAACAATCCAAGCGGGGTAGCGTCGGGCGGATGTTGCCACGCCTGCGGATAGCAATCATCGGAGCGGGGTTCTCCGGACTGGGCGCCGCCATCAAACTGCAGGACGGCAACGACATCGTCATCTTCGAACAGGCCGACGAGGTGGGCGGCACGTGGCGGGCCAACACATACCCGGGATGCGCATGCGACATTCCGTCGAACCTGTACTCGTTTTCGTTCGAGCCGAACCCGAACTGGACCCGCGCCTATCCGCAGCAGCCCGAGATCCTGGCGTATCTCAAACGGGTGACCGACAAGTACAACCTGCGGCCACTCATCCGCTTCAACACCGAGGTCACCGAAGCCCGCTGGGACGACGCCACCTGCACATGGGCCATCAGCTCCCCGGGGGAGGAGCCCGAGCACTTTGATGTTGTGGTCAACGGCACCGGGCCGCTCAGCCGCCCAGCGTTTCCCGCGCTTGCCGGCATAGAAACCTTCGCCGGAACCGTGTTCCACTCCGCCCGCTGGAACCATGATCACGACCTGACCGGCAAACGAGTAGCCGTAATCGGCACGGGTGCCAGCGCAGTGCAGTTCGTGCCCGAGATCGCACCGAACGTTGCGCACCTCTCGGTTTTTCAACGCACCGCGGCCTGGGTCGTGCCACGTGAAGACCGCCCCTTCACCGACAAAGAAATGCGTCGGTTCAAAAGGGTACCGCTGCTGCAACGGCTGCTGCGTTGGAAGATCTACGCCCGCCAGGAACTTCTGGCTATCGGGTTCCTTGGCAAGGGCAAGGGCATTCTCGACAAGGTCGACAAAGGTGGCCGCCAGTTCATCGCCGCGCAGATCCAAGACCCAGAACTCCGTAAAAAAGTCACGCCCATGATCAAGCCTGGGTGCAAGCGGCTGCTGATCTCCAACGACTGGTACCCGGCGTTGACGCGTCCCAATGTCGATCTGGTGACCGAGGTCATCGAGTCGGTGGTGTTCAACGGGGTCCGCACGGTCGACGGCACGGTGCATGAGGCCGACACCCTCATCTTTGGCACCGGGTTTGCGGCCACCGGATTCCTGGCGCCGATGCGCGTGTTCGGTCGAGATGGCCTGGAGATCAGCGAGGCGTGGCGGACCGGTGCCCGCAGCCACCTCGGCACGACAGTGGCCGGCTATCCCAACCTGTTCTTGATGGTCGGGCCCAACACCGGGCTCGGCCACAACTCGATTGTGTTCATGATCGAAGCACAGCTCAACTACGTCAGCGGCGCCATCGAACACCTGCGGGAAAGCCGGTCAAAAGGCGAGGTGCGGGCGCTCGATTTACGCGCCGATGTGCAGGCCAAGGCCTACCGCGACATCCAGAACAAGATGCGAAAGACCGTCTGGATGAGTGGTTGCAAGAGCTGGTATCAGTCTGCAGACGGGCATATCGACACGCTCTGGCCCGGTTTCACCTGGGACTACTGGCGTCGCACGAAGCGCTTCCAGGCGGACCTTTTCCACGAAGTTCGTCCGATCGTTACCCCGCAGAAAGGTGTTTTAGCCTCGTTGTGACCTAACCTTGTTACTCCAGGTCCACGTACGAAAGGTGTTGAGTTTTGGCGCAGGAGAAAGAAGAAGCGATTGTCTTCGAAGGTTTGGCAAGTGAATCACTGAAGGGTGGCCATTTTCGTATCACGCTTGATAATGGTCATGACGTACTCGGCCACTTGAGTGGCAAGATGCGCAAGAACCGCATTCGCGTGTTGCCCGGTGACCGTGTGCAGGTGGAACTGTCCCCCTACGACCTCACCAAGGCCCGCATCACCTACCGCTTTAAGTAACCCTGTCGCTGGCCAGCAGGTTGGCCACGATGTCGGGCAACGTCGGTGGATGGATGAAGTGCGGCGTGCTGCGCATCTCGTCGAGCGTGAGCCAATGCACTGACAGGATGCCCTTGCGTTCTTCGGCGGACAGAGCCGAAAGGTCCGCCTGGAACTCGTGTACTCGAACATCGAAAAACAGGTTGCGTTGATGGAACTCGCGGCCGTCGTATTCGAAGCGGCTGGTGGCCTCGAAGATGACCTCGCCGACGTGATCGACCTCGAGTCCGATCTCTTCTTGCAGCTCGCGTCTGAGGGCCTCGGTGAACGACTCGCCCGGCTCCACGCCACCGCCGGGTGTGTACCACCAGCTGCCCTCGTCGGGTTTGGCCGGATCGCAACCCCAGATGAGCAGCACCCGATCCTGCCCGTCGATCAGGATCGCTCGGGCAGCAGTACGCGTGTAGCCCTCATGGTCACTCATGTCACCAGCTTGCCAGGCAACCGGGCGAAGCTGCCACGATGGGGGCATGTACCTAGGTGACATGCGTTGGCCGGAGGTCACCGAGCAGGCCGGCGTGTTGCTGTTCCCGCTCGGCTCGTGTGAGCAGCACGGGCCACACCTGCCGCTTGATACCGACACGCGCATTGCGGTGGCCGTGGCGAACCGGGTGGCCTCGACCAGGGTCGGCGTACGCGTCGCGCCGGCCGTCGCTTACGGCGCGTCCGGGGAGCACGCCGCCTTTGCCGGCACGTTGTCTATTGGATCCGACGTACTCGCCATGGTCATCATCGAATTGGTGCGGTCGGCCGGCTGGGCTCAGCGTGTCGTGCTGGTCAACGGACACGGCGGCAACGTCGATGGACTGCGTTCGGCCGTCCGTACGTTGACGGCTGAAGGACGAACGCTCGATGTCTGGTCGCCCACCATTGCGGGCCGCGATGCCCATGCAGGCTTCACCGAGACGTCGCTGATGCTGTCCATCGCGCCCGAGCTGGTTCGGATGGAGGCGGCCGAGGTTGGAGCGACCGAGCCAATATCGTTGCTGCTGCCGACTTTGCGATCCGGAGGTGTTCGTGCCGTCAGCCCGAACGGTGTGCTGGGTGACCCGACCGGTGCAACGGCTTTCCATGGTCGCCAACTGCTGGCTGACATGGTGACAAGCCTCGGCACGGTCGTGGACCGGCTGTGAAGTACGGCATCGACGGCTCGCTGCAGATACTTAGTGATGGCCGGCAGATCATGGGCGGTTCGCCGTTGCGGTTGTTCACCTTGACCGAGGGCGGTGTGAAGATGCTGGCTCGGCTACGCGATGGTGAGGATCTAGCCCGTAACGTGCTGATTGACCGGCTCACGGATGCGGGTGTTCTCCATCCCCAACCGAGCGCACCCGGTCCGTTCACGGCCGACGATGTCACCGTCGTTGTACCCGCTTTCGGGCCGGTAAAGGTTGCTGATCTAGGCCCACGAATGGTCGTGGTGGACGACGCGTCGCCCGAGGGTCGGCCGATTGTGCCAGTCCATGCGGTGCACTTGCGACGACAGACCAATGGTGGCCCCGGCGCAGCCCGCACAACCGGCCTGACCGAGGTCACCACGCCGCTGGTGGCCTTCGTCGACGCCGATGTTGTGGTCTCGCCCGGGTGGCTCGACGGACTGTTGCCTCACTTTGCCGACGACCGCGTGGCGCTGGTTGCGCCCCGCGTCATGGCGACCGTGGGCGACGGAGTGCTGGCGCGATTCGAGGCAGCACGGTCGCCAATCGACCTCGGACCCGAGCCGGCGCGCGTGCGGGCTCGGACTCGAGTGAGTTATCTGCCGACTGCAGCGATCGTCGTACGCGCCGATGTGCTGCGGGCCATCGGCGGATTCGACGTGGGCTTGCGAACCGGCGAAGACGTCGACCTCATGTGGCGGCTGGTCGACGCCGGTCACATCGTGCGTTACGACCCATCCGTCGTCGTTCGTCACGCCACCCGGCCATCGCTTACTTCATGGCTCACACAGCGGCAGGGCTACGGCCAATCCGCCGGACCCTTGGCGAGTCGTCACCCTGGTGCGCTGGCGCCACTCGGCGTGAGTGGATGGAGCGCAGGCGTGTGGGGTTTGGTGGGTCTCGGCCATCCGATCGCAGCCTTTGGGGTTGCGGTAGGAACAGCCGCGGCGCTGACCAAAAAGTTGCCGACCATGCCGAAGAAGGCAGCGCTCAATCTGGTTCGGTACGGTCATCTCGGCGCGGCGAAACAAATTGCATCTGCAATTACTCGAGCATGGTGGCCGCTAGCGCTCCTGGCTTCGGTCTTCTCAAAGCGGGTTCGGCGAGTGACGTTGGCGGCGGCCATCATTCCGGCGTTGATGGACTGGCGGAAGGACCGCCCGAAGCTCGACCCGGTTCGGTACGTTGCGCTGCGAGTGCTCGACGACGGCGCCTATGGCTTCGGACTCTGGCAGGGGGCGTGGCGGGCACGCACGGCCGAACCGTTGACGCCCGACCTTACGAGTTGGCCGCGACCTTCGCGTTTCGAGCGGCGATCAAACGGTCGGTGATGTTGTTGCACGACTCGCACACGTCGGACGGGATCACCCCGTACTTCATCAGCTGAGCAAAGATCGTGCAGCCCAGGCAGATGCCGGCGAAAGCTTCAAGCGACGCAGCAACTGCGATCATGGCAATGAGAACCCACGCGGTACCGGTGGAATGGAACCCGAAACTGGCCAACATTGCACCGACTGACAGTGTGGCGCCGATACCCTGGGCGAAGCGTTTGGGTGGGCCCGGAACGAGTTTGGCGGCACCGAAGCGCGGAGCGATGATGTGCACGGCCAGGCGCCCGAGCGGCGAGAACCGGGGACCGGAGGCGACCCGGAGCAGGAAGCCAATGGCCAGCGCCGGGAGCAACCAACGGAACCCGGTGTACAGATAGGTGACGCACAACAGCACCACGCCACCGGCAACACTGCGGGCCGCTTTTTCGTTCACAACGTTTGGGAAAGTGAAGACACCGGCCATGTCGGTATCATATCCGATAAAGCCGATCAAACAACTCGGGAATTGACGCCCCGCATAGGCTAGGAGTGTGGCATTGACGCTGATGGTGGAATCGGGTTGGCGTGAGCATGTGGAACGAACGTGGTCGAGCCACCCCGACATCGTGCCAGTCGTAAAAGGGAACGGCTACGGCTTCGGTCGTCCCGGTCTTATTGGGCTGGCTGCACAGCTCGGGGCCGATGAACTCGCAGTGGGAACGGTGCACGAGCTCACGGAGCTCCCCAACGGACCACATCAGATTGTCTTGACGCCTGCGGTTGCGGCCGATCTTGCCGCGATGCAGCTCTCGCCCAATACCGTCCTCACCGTCGGTTCGATGGCAGACGTGACCGCGCTTGAGGGTCGGACACAACGGGTCATCGTCAAGATGGCCAGCTCGATGCGTCGCTACGGTGCCAATGCCGACGAGCTCTCCCGGGTTGCGGCCGCAGCAGAGACGGCCGGGCTCCTCGTGCACGGTTACGCAATTCACCTTCCCCTACCGCAGCCAGCCGGCAGCAACGTGATGGAAGCGCACAGTCTGCTTGAGTCGATCCCGGGCAACGCCACCGTCTACGTAAGCCATCTCACGGCTGCGGAGATCGTTGCCCTGAAGCCAGCCTTTCCGCGTCTGCGTCTGCGGCCTCGCATCGGCACCGAACTCTGGATCGGTGACAAGGACCATCTCAAACTGGTCGCTGACGTCATTGACGTGCGCCCAGTGGAAAGCGGGCAGAGCGCCGGCTATCGACGCTGGCCCGTGGATGAGGACGGGCACCTGATCATGGTGTCGGCTGGCACCGCGCACGGCGTGCAACCCTTGCCCGATGGCCGTAGCCCGTTCCACTTCGAGCGCCGACGGGTGGCACTTCACGAGCCGCCGCACATGCATACCTCGATGCTTGTCTTGCCGTCCGGCAGCACGCTGCCGTCAGTCGGCGATCAGGTCGACGTGCAACAGCCGCTCACCCGCGTATGGCCCGACCGGGTTCAGTTCGTTACCTGAGGTTCGACCTGCCTAGCCCGATACCCTGCAGGGCGTCATGGCCAAAGGTGCGTTCAGTCCATTCCGCTATCGCGATTACACGCTGTATTGGACGGGCAACTTCATCTCCAACATCGGTACGTGGATGGAGACGATCGCGCTCGGCGCGTTCGTGGCCGAGAGCACCGGAAAGGCCGTATGGTCCGGCATCATCGCTGCGGCCGGGTTTGTGCCGAGCGGCTTGCTGTCGCCGGTCGGGGGAGTGATCGCCGACCGGTTCCCCCGTAAGCCGGTGCTGATCGCATCGACGCTGTTGCAAACCATCGGTGCCGCTTTGCTTTGCGCGTTGGCCTTCGCTTCGAACCTGCGGCCCGGCGTCATTGCCATCATCGTTTTCCTGAGCGGAGCGGCGAACGCAGTGGCGTTTCCGGCCTACCAGTCGATTGTGCGCGACCTCGTTCCGCCCGATGAAGTGACTGCGGCGATCGGGCTTGGGTCGGCGCAGTGGAACTTGGGCCGAGTAATTGGGCCTGCGCTCGCTGGGCTCGTGATCGCGGTGGGAAGTATTGGTTGGGCGTTGCTTATCAACACGGTGAGCTTCCTTGCCGTCGTCGTCACGCTGCTGCTCATCACCATTCCACCGACACCCGTGCGCGACGTTGCTGATGTCGGATGGTGGCAGTCGATGGCGCGTGGCTTTTCGTTCGTACGTCGAGAACCCGGACTGTGGGTGTCCACCCGAGCCATGTTGCTCAACACGTTCCTGGCTGCGCCGTTCATTGGACTGGTGCCGGCTGTGGCCAACAAGGTGTTGCACAACGAAAAGCGCTTCCTGCCGATTCTGGTTGCATCCCAGGGTCTTGGTGCTGTGCTCGGTGCACTGACTGTTTCCACGCTGACCAAGCGTTACGGCGGTCGTTGGATGCTGCGGTTTGTGATGTGGGGCATGCCGGTTGCGCTGATCGCGTACGGCGGTCTCTCCCGTTACGGCATTGTGCCCACGTCGATTGCCATCGGTGTTCTCGGCGGGCTCTACATGATGGCGCTCATCACATTTTCGTCGGCGTCGCAGACTCGTGCCCCGGCGGCGTTGCGAGGGCGAGCGGTGTCGGTGAACACCACCATTCTTGGGCTGGTCTACCCGCTCGGCGCGCTGTTGCAAGGTGCCATTGGTGACCGCATAGGCCTCGGCCAAACCACCATGTACGCCGGCATCATTTTTGCCGCAGTAGTGGTGGGTGTGCGCGTGTTGAAATCGGGCTTCACTCTTCCCCTGGCCGTGCCCGCCGAGGTCGCTGCCTAAGGTTGCTCTGGGCTGCTGGCGGATGTTTTGTTTTGGGTCATCAGGGTTAATGACAAGTCACAGCTCACATTCGTCGTCGTCGTTGCCACCACTGTCCGCTGGTTGACGACACGGCAAGCGCCCGTTCGTTTGCGCTAGAACGGCCCGATGAATCGCACCGCAAGCCATACCGACAACGCGCCAAAAGCCCTTGGCCCGTACAGCCAGGCCATCGTGGCCAACGGGTTCGTCTTCTGCGCAGGACAGACTCCCGTCGACCCAGCCACCGGCAAACTGGTGGAAGGCGACGTGTCGGTGCAGACCCGTCGTTGCCTCGACAACCTGGCAGCCGTCTTGCAGTCGGCTGGCAGCGGATGGGATCACGCCGTCAAAGTCAGTGTGTTCCTGAAAGACCTGGGCGACTTCGCGGCCATGAACGCCGTTTACGCCGAGTACATGCCGAGCCCTGCGCCGGTGCGCTCGACGGTCGAAGTGGCCGGTCTGCCGCTGGGCGCCCGGGTCGAGATTGACGTCGTAGCCATCCTCGCCTGAACGAGTCGGCTGCGGTCGCACCCGTTGGTGACCAATGCCGACTCGTCTAGTTGATGGAGATCAGCACGATGGCCACCAGCGCAGCCACAAGGCCCATCCACTGAATGGGGCGAAGGCGTTCGTGGTCGATGAAGCGGGCCAGAAGGAGCGTGGATATCGGGTACAGCGCTGCGATCGCTCCCGTGATGGTGAGCAGGCCGACCAGGCTGGCGTACAGGAACAGCACATTGGCAGCCATATCCAAGATTCCTGTCGCCGCAGCCAGCGGCACCGCCTTGCGGGTGACGAACAGTGGCTCCTTGCGTGACACCGCAAAGGCACCGGCAATCGAGAGAGACGACAGACGCGCACCGAGGAACGGGATAACACCCGGCTTCGGTCCCGACCGGGAGAGCGCGATATAGAACAGTCCGAAAAACACTCCCGCTGCTACTGACAGCACCACGGTCCGCGCCGTGTGCGGGTCATGTTCCCCCTTCACCATCGAGACGAGCACAATGGCCCCGATCGCAAGTGCGAGGCCGACAAGTGCAACGAGCCCCGGACGTTCGCCGAACAGCAGGCCGCCGATGATTGGAATGGCTGCGGCGGACACTGCCGTTACCGGAGACACGATGCTCATCGTGCCGTTCGCAAGGAGGTAGTAGAACAGCATTACGCCTCCGCCACCTGCGATGCCGCCGACGAAGCCGGCGATCAGCATGCGGCTCGTGATGGGGCCATGCGGCACGATCGGCGCCGCAATCAACACAACGAGCAGGCCAGCCAACTGCGAGGTGAACGTAACCGTCGTTGCACTGGCGAGTCGACTGGCCCTTCCTCCGCCGAAATCGGCGCAGCCGTAGACGAGAGCGGAAAGCAACGCCAATGCCACGCCAAGCGGCGCGTTGGTGAGGACCGCCAGCATGCTCATGGGCGAAGAGAATGGCACAGGCCGCCGCCCGTTCCATAACAGCCGCCCGCCCGTTGAACGGAATGGTGCAGCGGGAAGGATAGGGTTACGCACTGAATGCACGCAGGCGGTCCTCCCCGTCCGCTGGAGGAAGGTTCACCCGATGGAATTCGATAACAACGCCCAGCTTGATGCCTCGCAGGTCGATGACCTGCGTTCAAGTGGCGGCGCCAGCTACGGCGGCGCCAGCACCGGCGGGATGGGCGGTATGGGTGGTGGTGGCGGCGGTGGCATGGGCCTTCCCCGCGTTGGTGGCGGACTGGGCCTGTTGCTTACGATCGGCATCCTTTTGTTCAAGGTGTTCGCGGGTGGCGGTGGCGCAACGTCAGGGCTGCAGCAGCTTCCTTCCTCGCCGGGCGGTGGTCAGATTCAGGCCCCGGCCGGTGATAACTCCCAGATCTCTGAGAACTGCAAGACCGGTGCCGATGCCAACACCAAGCAGGACTGCGCACTACTGGCCACGATCAACTCGGTGCAGAAGTTCTGGACCGCCGAGTTCCCCCGCCAAAACCTGCAGTACCAGCCGGCCAAGACCCGCTTTTTCCGTGACCAGGTGTCCACCGGTTGCGGCCCGGCCGAATCGGCGATGGGTCCGTTCTACTGCCCGGCCGATCAGTACGTGTACCTCGACCTCGGATTTTTCGATGAGTTCAAAACGAAGTTTGGCGCGTCGGCCGGAACATTTGCCCAGGCGTACGTGCTTGCTCATGAGTACGGCCATCACGTGCAGGACCTGCTCGGCACATCGGCAGAGGTGGAGCGCGCCGGCAACAAGTCCGGCCCCGAATCGGCGAGCGTTCGCCTTGAGCTGCAGGCCGATTGCTATGCCGGCGTGTGGGCCAACCATGCCGTTGGCGACGGTTACATCACGAACCTCACTGAGGCCGACATTGCCGACGGAATCGACGCTGCGACCAAGGTTGGCGACGACTACATCCAGAAGAAGTTCCAGGGACGAATCAACCGCGAATCGTGGACGCATGGCTCGTCGGCCCAACGCGTGAACTGGTTCCAGAACGGCCTCACCCGCGGCAACATGAACGACTGTGACACGTTCAGCGGCGGTATCTGATTCCGCTACTTCCGTACGGCGCTGAGGCGTTCAGCACGTAACGCATCAACCAGGGGCTCCTCCAATGGGGGGAGCCCCTTTCCGATGGCCCACGTAAGCAACAGGTCGGCCATAGCCGGGTTGCGTACCAGCGCGGGCCCGTGCATATAGGTGGCCAGCGTGTGGCCCTGCACGGCGCCCTCGGTCTGGTCACCGGTGCCGTTGCCGACGCCCGCCACGACGCGGCCGAGCGGTTTCAGACCGACGCCAAGCTGACTGCGGCCGCCGTGGTTTTCGTAGCCGGTCATGGTCGCCAGATCGACACCGACGGCATCGGTCAGCAACTCACCCACGGCTCGCGGGCTGCCGGGTGTCGTGACGATGTCAAGCAGACCAAGGCCGTCAACGATGCGCCCATCGGCCGGGAACGATGTGCCCAAAATCTGCATGCCAGCGCACACCGCGAAGATGACGGCATTACGGGCGTGGGCTCGTTTGAGGCTTCCGTCGGCACGGAGCAGTTCGCAGCCGGTGGTTTGCGCAATGTCTTCGCCGCCGCCGAGCAGATAGATGTCGGCGTGTTCCGGCACCGCCATGCCCGGGTCAATGATAAGGATCTCGGCGTCGATGTCGCGGGCTTTGGCTCGGCGGGCGAGCACGCTGGCGTTGCCGCGGTCGCCGTAAAGGCCGAGCACGGTCGGATACAGCAGAGCAATGGACAGGCGATCACCACTCGACATGGAGCTCCTTTAAGACATCGTGGAACGCGGTGTAGGTGGCGAGCAGTTCCACAGGGCCGGGTGGGAGATTCTTGATAGCGGCCAGCGCCGAGTCGGCCACGGTGTGCTTGACGTTGGCGAGCTGCAGGCGATACGCGAGGTCGAGTCGACGGTCTCCGCTGGCGATGACGGCCCGCCCGGCAGCCTGTTCGAAGGGCACATCCCACAGCCACGACGTGTCCTGACCGTCGGCGATGCGGGCGTTGAGCACGAACACCACCGACGCGGTCTCGTGCGAGAGCAGGTGCAGCATCTCGGTCCACGACGCCGGGTTCTTGGCGAGGAACAAGCGCACCGGTCGACCATCAACGTCGGCGGTGACGTAGCGGCCTGAGACATCGACAACCTTCTCGATCGGTCCGATGGCCGTGGCTGGATCGATGCCGCGTTCGGCGGCGACAGCCAGAGCCATGAGTGCGTTCGAGCGATTGAAATCTCCGGGCAATCCGAGTGTGAACGGAGTGTGCCCGTTGGGTCCGTTCGCTCCGCTTGAATCGAGTGTCCACGCGGGGTTCGGCCGGTTGAGACCACACTCACAGGTCCAGGTTCCATCGGCGCTGATGGCGCGGACTCGCGAACAGTTGGGGCAGAGCGCGGCGTCTTCTTTCCACCGATACCCGGCCGATACCCAAACCACGTTGGCGTGATCACCGACCGCCCACACAAGTAGTGGATCATCGGCGTTGGCGATGACGGTGAGCTTCCAATCGACGCGCCTCAAGAGCGCCCGCCAGAGTTCGGCGACGCGGCGGATCTCGGTGATGCGATCGAGTTGGTCTCGGCTGAGGTTGAGTAGGACAAGCAGGCTGGCTCTGGTTGACTCCACCACCCGAGGTACGTAGAGCTCATCGACTTCGAAGACCAACTCCTGCGCGGTCTGGTCGGCGGCGGCCTCGATAAGGCCCGGCGGCATGTTGGCACCACGATTGCTTGCAGTGTGGCGGGTAGAACCCAACGCCTCACGGACCAGCCTGGTGGTGGTCGACTTGCCGTTCGTCCCCGTAATGACGGTTACCGGCCGCGTGCCAACAAGGCTCTTGAGTGCGCCAGGATCGAGCTTGAGGGTGATGTTCCCGCCAATGACCGTGCCGTGGCCACGCCCGAGCAGTTGGCTGGTGCGACTGGCGAGCTTGCCGACCGCGACGGCCGCCTGCGTACGCAACGGCGGCCGCAGCATCCCGGAAGTCATACCTCCGACGATACCCGGCTGGCATCCTTCGGCCCGGGTGGCTTTCGGTTCGCCCCCCAACTCGCAGTGTTTCGCCTCCCAACTCGGCGCTGGAGGTGTCGGTAGGGCGTCACAACGACCGGGTTGGGAGGTGAATCTGGTCGAGTTGGGGGGCGCCGAGGTGGGTCGGGGCTTTGGCCCTGCCTCGGCTAGACATATCGCATGACAGTTTTGGCGGAGATAACGCGCTCGGGTGTGGTGGAAAGTCGTCATCACGGCTCGCTGGTCGGGCTTGCGGCCGACGGCTTGACCGCGCTTTCGCTCGGCACCCCCGAGCTGGCCGTCTTCGGGCGGTCGTCGAACAAGCCATTGCAGGCTGTCGCCATGCTCACCGCAGGCCTCGTACTGCCTTCGGAACTGCTGGTGCTGACGGCATCGTCGCACTCGGGTGAGCGCGACCACATCGTGGGCGTCCGCCAGATACTGGACGGCGCACAGCTCACGGAAGATGATCTGCGCAACACTCCGGACTGGCCACTGAATGAGGCATGCCGCAACGCCGCCATCCGAGACGGTGTCCCGAAGACGCCGCTGCAGCAGAACTGTTCAGGCAAGCATGCGTCGATGCTCGCTACCTGCCTCATCGCGGGATGGCCGCTCGACGGCTATCTCGATCCGAATCATCCCCTGCAGCGCCACATCACCGCAACCGTCGAACGGTTGACGGGTGAAAAGGTCGCACACATCGGGATCGATGGTTGCGGCGCGCCGGTGCACGCCACGTCTTTGATTGGACTCGCCCGAGCGTTTCGGACTCTGGCACTGGCTGCACCCGAGTCGCCCGAAGGCAAGGTCGCGGCTGCGATGCGCCTTCACCCGCATTTGCTCGGGGGTACCGGTCGGGATGTCACGGTGTTCATCGAGGAGATACCGGGCCTGATCGCCAAGGACGGGGCCGAGGGCGTGTACGCCGCTGCTACCTCCGACGGGCGAGCGGTGGCCCTCAAGGTGGAAGACGGTGCCTGGCGGTCACGGGCCACCATCATTGCGGCCGCGCTGCATGCTCTTGGTGTTGACCTTCGCTGGGCGGCCGAGCGCACCCACGAGGTCGCTCTCGGCCACGGCCAGCCGGTCGGCGAGATTCGAGCCGTCGGAATTTCGGAAGCGGTTCGGCGAACCTGACACGATGGTGCCATGTCCGTGCCGATGCATCCTTCCGTTGAGCCCTTTGCCTTCCTGCTCGGCACCTGGTCCGGCGAAGGTTCCGGGGAGTATCCAACGATCGAGTCGTTCGACTATCTCGAGACGATCACCTTCGGCCACGTCGGCAAGCCGTTCCTGGCCTACAGCCAAAAGACCACGGCCAAGGACGACGGCCGTCCGCTTCACGCCGAGGTCGGCTACTGGCGCTTCCCTTCGCTTGAGCGGGCGGAGTTTGTCGTTGCTCACCCAACCGGCATCGTGGAGGTGGAAGAAGGCAAGTTCGTCGCCTCCGACACTGGTGGGCGGTTCTATTTGCACACAACAACCATCGGCCGCACCGAGTCATCAAAGGAAGTGACGGCGCTCGCTCGGGTCTTTGATATCGAGGGTGATTCGATGCACTACTCGGTCACGATGGCCGCAGTCGGGCGAACCATCCAGCACCACCTGTCGGCCACGCTGCAGCGGGTGCCGCAAACACGGTGACGACGTGACGCGTTCATCGACTCCAACGTGTTCGACCGCGAACGCTACGCTCATCGGCGGAGGTGTCCGGGTACCTGGTGGGCTCCGCCGCCTTCAAAGCGGTTGGGAAGGGCGAACCCCTTCCGGCGGGTTCGATTCCCGTCCACCTCCGCCAATAACCCCTGGTAGATGCCCTGTGCATAACCCAAATGGGGTCATTTGGTCACGGATTGGTCACAAAAAATTCTCGGTGTCCCATGAGCGCTTGACACATGCGCGCTCGCGAGGGCTCACCCAAGCTCGAAGACGACCATGCGGACACACTTTGCTGTGGTCGATCCGCTCGATATCAACGCACAAGAATACGGTTGTCGCCGTCAGTCGACCCGCACGCTCCGGCCCGACTGTGGTGCATCGGATCACCGGCCTGACAATCCGCGAAGCGCAACGTTTGCCACGCGACGCAGTGACACACACCGTTGAATACTGCGGGGATCGCGCTTGCCTGACAAGGAATGTATCGAATACGATACTATCATGAGGTTCGCAGACGCACTGTTCGAGGCACGCGTGGCCGCGGGCCTTACCCAAGCCGAATTGTCTGCACGAAGCGGCATCGCTCGCCCGAACATCGCAGCCTTCGAAGCCGGCCGCCGGGACCCGCGGTGGGACACGGCGATCCGAACTCTCGAAGCCGCCGGTGCGGTACTAGAGGTCGTCGAGCCGATCACATGGTCGTGGACGGAAGGCCGCCGGCCATACGCGGTCCCTTCTCGCTTGTGGCGCCTTGACCTACGCGATGCCTTGAAGGTGCTTACCCCTGGACTTCATTTGTGGTGGAGCGGACCGGCGCTGCGACTAGATCTCGCGAACCGTGCAGATCGAATCCGCGCGTACGAGTTGGTGCTCAGGGAAGGAACACCTGAAGACATCGGCTCGACGATCGATGGTGCCCTGCTCATCGACGCGTGGCCTGACCTCGTTCTTCCTGCGGAACTGCGCCAAGCGTGGAAACCGATCCTCAATGCCGCACGACCGGAACTCGCCGACGCCTCATGAACGAACTGTCACCGGTCCAGCTTCGCATCGCCCGCATACTGTTCGAACTCTCGGAAGCCGACGGCTACGCGCTGGCCGGCGGTGCGGCGCTCATCATCCGAAATGTCGTGATGAGGGGTACCCGCGATCTGGATGCCTTCATCGGCGCTCGTCCCGGAGCGGACCCCGGAACCGTCGACGCGCTCGCAGACGCATTCGCGGTGGCGTTGCAACAACGGGGTTGGGAGGTGCGAGCCGCCCGTCGGCACCCGACGTTCTGTCGGTTCATCGTTGACTGTGACGGCGACACAGTCGAGGTCGATCTCGCCGTGGACTCCCCATCGCTCGAAGCACCCCAGCGGATCGATGGAATCGTGGTTCTCACGCCCCTCGATCTCGCTGCTCGCAAAGTTCTTGCGATCGTCGATCGGCTCGAAGCCCGCGACTACACCGACCTCCATGCGCTCGCCACCCTCGTCGGTCAGTCGACATGCATAGAGGCGGCGCTCTCGATGGACGCCGGGCTACGAAAGATCGACGTTGCCGAAGCGTTCGCTCGTGTCCAACGACTCAGCGACGAAGTCTTCCCGCCAGCGTCCGAGAACCCCGCATCGATACGCCGGTACTTCACGGAATGGGCCAACGCCCTAACCAGCGACTGACGAACCAAATCGACCGTTGCCGTCTTCGTGCTGCTCTCGGTCATCGCCACTTTGTGTGGCTGGTCATCAGCTAAGAATTTCTGTGCTTCGCTGACTTCACGAACCGGAATTGGTCACGGATGGTCACCGAAAATTCGATACTGCCCGATATTGGGCGACATGAGCCGACATGGAGCCGACGCAAAAAGTGCCTCTGACCAGGACTTACGCACACTCGACGGCACGAGGCGACACAGCCCAAACGGCCGGATTCGTCGTGTCCTCTGACCGCGTGCACGAGGGCCGTTCCTAGCTCGAACAGGCATTGGGCGTGGAGGCGTTCGTCGCCGAGCGTTTCGCTGCTGGCGACGACTCGGCGCAGGCAGTCGAGACCTGCGTCGGTGGCACCGGCCGCGATCGCAGCCACGCCCGAGTCGCACAACGAGACGGCTACCGCGTGCGCGGATACTCCGAGGGGCGCAGCGGCGACGTTCGCACGGGCGGCGCTACGCAGCGCCACGGAATGCTCGACGCCGAACTCGGCCCGGAACCTTGCCTCGACGTCGGCCACGTGGACAACGGCCGCGTCGCGATGCCCGGTCGCGATCAAGCTCCTGACTAACAGGACATGCGCGCTCTCGTCGTAGGGGTTGCATCGGGCGAGAAGCTCCGCGATGGTGAGCGCTTGCTCGTTCGCTCCGGCACCGAGCGCGTCCATGATCTCTCGCCGCATCAGCTCGTCAATCACTTGGAGGAACTCCAAGACGAGTCGTTCGACGCGGTCATCTGTCGAGTCGGACTGATCTACTTTCCCGACCAGCACCAGGCGCTGACAGAGATGCGCCGACTGTTACACCCGGGCGGCCGAGTCGCGGTCATCGTCTATTCAACCCCTGATCGCAACGAGTTCTTCTCCGTGCCAGTGTCGATCATCCGAAGCCGAGCGCAGCTCCCCGCGCCGCTGGCCGGTCAACCCGGGCCGTTCAGTCTCGCCAGCGATGGGACGCTCGAAGCAGCACTGCGGCGAGCAGGCTTTCGGGATGTGACTATCGAGACGATTCCAGCGCCGTTGCGCCTGCCGTCGGCCGCTGAGTGCGTGCGATTCGAACGGGAATCGTTCGGTGCGCTGCACCAGATGCTCAGCCCGGTTCCTGTTGAGCAGCGCCAGTCCGTGTGGGACGAGATCGTCACTGCGCTCCGCCGGTTCGAGACGGCTGCTGGGTTCGTCGGGCCGTGCGAGCTGCTCGTCGGTGCCGCAACGAAATGAGCACAGATCGCTTAACTCGATGCCCGCAGCCGGCAGACAGCCCGGCTACCTCGCCTTCGGGCCCGACCAGTCTCCTTCGACTCAACACCAATCCAACCAAGCCGCCCAACTTAAGGAGCACCACCATGCACACGATCACGCTCTCCCGCCGCGCCCGCAGCCGCTTTGCCAGCTGGGCTGTCGTTGCGGTCTCGTCTACCGTAATCGCCACTACCGTAATCGCTGCCCCCACTGTCTCCGCAGCCCAGCCCAACGCGCCCGCCCACAACCCATCGCGCGAGAACGGTGCAGTGATCGTGGCCTGGAACGAGACCGCGATGGGTTTTCTCACCCCGTCGGGCCGCCCGCTGCAAACCCAGCCGTTCGTGATCACCGCGATGCACGTCGCGATGTACGACGCCGTCGTCGCCGTCGAAGGCGGCGCCAAACCGTTTGGGGTGCAGCTCACCGCGCCCGAGGGCGCGTCGTCGATCGCAGCGGCCGCCGCCGCTGCTCACCGGGTGTTGGTCGGGTTCCTGCCCGATCACGCCGCCACGTTCGACGCTGCTCTCCAAGGGACTCTCGCCGAGGTGCCCGATGGGGCGGGCGAACGCGACGGTGTCGCCGTCGGAGAAGCGGCCGGCTGGGCGACCCTGGCCGTCCGGTTGGGCGACATCGTCCACACCGCCCGGCTCTTCGCCGCCGTGCTCACCTCCGAAGCCGACGCCCTTATCGCCTGCTGGGACGTTTCCACGTGTTCTGGCGGCCATCACAAGCCGTGCCCACCATCGAACCCGGCGGGACCCCGCTGCTGGGCACCCCCAACCACCCCGAGTTCCCCTCGGCCCACGGCTGCCTCACCGGTGCCTTGGCCTACAGCCTCGCCCGCCTCATGGGCACCGATCACATCGACCTTGATATCGACGCCGCATCTACCGGCGCCACCCGGCACTACGACACCGCGACCCAACTCGTCACCGAGGTCGGGAACGCTCGCATCTGGGGAGGGATTCATTTCCGCAGCGCGATCGACGCCGGAACCCGCATCGCTGAACGGGTCGTCCGCCGCAACCTCAACCGCAACTTCGAGCTCGTTTGGTCCGAAAGTTGAACAAGGCGTGCGAAGGGCGTGCGTACGCTCGGCTCATGTTGAATGCCGCCTCTATCGGCATCGCTCCCGTGAGCGTTAGGAAGTCCCTGGCCGCGGGCGGCTCGGTGGTGGTGACACCTTCGAAGCTGTCGTTGAGCCTGTCGTGGTCGACAGCGACGCAACCGAGGATGATGCCAGGACCGCGGGCTTCTCATCGAACGGCTCGATGGTGGCGCGAGGGCGAAGCGTTTTATTGCGATAGCGCCTCACGGTGGCGATATCGAACTGCACACCGATTCGCAAGCCGAGCGCGTCGCAGCCAGCCTCACCGACGTCGGAGCAAACTGCTGGCGGTGCAAAGGCTGGGCCCCACGCCGTGGTGCCAGTTCCCGATGGCACATCACCTCGACCGACTCGCCTGATCAGCTGCGGCGGTGAAACATGCTGTATCCGCCTGGTCCGATCACGCAGGCTCCGACAATCAACAGGATGCCCAAAATGATCTGGCCCTGAAACAGTTGGACAATGCCGATCACCACAAGAATGGCGGCGACTATCCACAAAAGTGAACCTTTCATCTACTCACTTCCTTCTGAGGATGCGCGAGTCGCATCAGCCTGCGGGGTTGCGTCCATCTGCTTGAGTAACGTCAGCATGTCATCGGCATGCTCTTCCTCTACCGCAAGAATCGATTCCATGAGACGACGAGTGGTGATATCCGAATCGCCTAACCACTGCGCGATTTCGTTGTAACTGGCAATGGCTATGCGCTCGGCCACTAGGTCCTCGATGATCATCGAAACGAGGTCGGTGCCCGTGGCGTACTCCGCATGACTTCGCTGCGTTAACGTTTCCGGGTTGAAATCGGGCTCCCCTTGAA
>JAYTKG010000449.1:0-5231 GCA_043730435.1 Acidimicrobiia bacterium
GCGGGAACGGGAACGGCCGCTGCTACCTGGGGCATCACCCAACCTCGACCGACAGCCATTCCCGCAACTTTCAGAGGCCGTTGCAAGCCAGAAGTTTCCACCCATAGGGCCGATGAAAGGACCATGAGATGCCACACCGAATCACGGTAGGGAACACCAACCTCGCCATCCTGCGGGGCGATGAGGACGTAGCCGACTGGGACGACGAGGAACTCCAACGAGGGCAGCGCCGCAACAAGAACGGCAAGTGGACCGGTCGGCCGCCGAAAATCATCCCAAAGGCCGTTCACGATGAGTTGGTGCGGCGCACGTTCAGCACCGCCAACCAACAGATCCTCAACAGCCTGGAGCAAGCGGTAGCGACAGTGACCGGCCTTCTGACCGACCCTGCGGCCGAGCCAGCGGTGAGGTTGAAAGCAGCCACGTTCATCATCGAGCGAGTCATGGGCAAGACACCCGAGCGCATCTCGCTAGACGTTGGCGTCAAAGCCAAGTGGCAAGAGGCGATGGAGGCATCGGTCGTCAGCGTCGCACACCTGGCGATTGAAGCGGACTCCTGGGAGGAAGCCGAGGACGACGGCGAAGGCAGGTTCAGGGACTGATGGCGCTGTTCGTAGACCAACCGTGGCGGTCACGTGCCGCCTGTCGTGAGCGTGGGTTCGCCGTGTTCTTCATGGAGTACGACCAAGGCATCCAGAACGATCCGGCCAAGCAGTTGTGCGCCGTGTGTCCGGTTGCCGAGGACTGCCGTGAATACGCCATCGGTGAGCCTGACCTTTACGGCGTGTGGGGCGGTCTCACGAGACGGCAGCGCCGTGAGATCCGCCTTCAACGGAGACGACATGTTGCGTAACCCAACATTTGCACGGACGCTCGTCAAACGAGAATCATTACTGTGCGCCGCCATGAACGTCATTGGGTATCTCAGAGTCAGTACGGAAGAACAAGCACGCTCCGGCCTCGGCATGGAAGCGCAGCGCATACGCATCCTGGAGGAAGCAAAACATAGGGGCTGGACAGTCACGTGGATAGACGATGACGGGTACACGGCAGCGCACCTGAACCGACCCGGCATCACCACCGCCCTCACCTCCCTGCGGGATGGAACGCAGTCGGCCATCGTCGTGAGCAAGCTGGATCGGCTGAGCCGTTCGCTGTTGGACTTCGCCGCACTGACCGAACGTGCTCGTGCCGAAGGTTGGGCCGTGATCGCATTGGACCTCGGCGTAGACATGACAACACCGGCTGGCGAGATGTTGGCGAACGTGTTGGCGTCGTTCGCACAGTACGAACGCCGGCTCATTTCGCAACGAACCAAGGACGCTCTAGCTGCCTTGCGAGCTAGCGGCGTGCAATTGGGGCGGCCAAGGGTGGTCTCGGCCGCTGTGGCCGAGCGTGTCGGTGCGTGGCGGGCCGTTGGTGCCACCTGGCAGCAGTGCGCCACAGCCCTCAACGCCGCTGGTGTGCCCACTGCCCACGGCGGGCAACGTTGGTATGCGTCCACCGTCCGTGCCGTTCACAAGAGCTACGCAGCATGAGCGGGCGGCGATCGTTCGGCAGTGTGCGGCAACGCACGAACGGCAAGTGGGAAGCCCGCTATCACGACGTGCGAGGCGAGGTGTTCTACCGGTACTTCACCACCAAGGCGGAAGCCGATGGGCACCTGGCGATGGTGAAGGCCGACATGCTTCGTGGCGATTGGTTGGACCCACGGCTCGGGCAGATCACAGTGCGTGAGTGGTCGGTCAAGTTCATGGAGACGAAGCGCAAGATCAGGCCGACGACACGTGACCTCTACGACTACTTGTTGCGTTTGCACATTCTTACGGAGTTCGGCGACTGGCAACTGAGCCACATCACGACGGCAGATGTTGAAGCGTGGATGACCAAGCTGCACAACAATCCGAAGCTGGCACCGTCCACCGAGAAGAAGGCGCTGCGTCTGTTCACGGCGATGATGACCTTGGCGGTCCGCCATCGCCGCCTGCACTTCAACCCCTGCGAGCCAGTGGAGTCGCCCGAGGAAAAGGTGGCCGAGATGCTGTTCCTCACCGAGGCTCAGGTGGCCGACCTGGCGGAAGCGATGGGCACGTTCCGTGAGCCGTGGCGTGCGCTCGTTCTGCTGGCTGGCTACGGCGGGCTCCGCTGGGGCGAATGCGTCGGGCTGCCAGTGAGGCACGTGGACCCGTTGCGGTCACGAGTGCGTGTGGCTCAGCAGCTGCACAAGGACGGTCGCATCGATGAGCCGAAGACCACCAGCAGTGTGCGCACGGTCAACCTGCCGAAGTGGCTGAGCGAGGAACTGGCTACCGCCTGCGCACTGCGCTCCCCTGCCGACGGCCTCTCAGCCGAGCACAGTGAGTTGGTGTTCTTCACGACTGAGGGCACACCGTTGGCGCACGGCTCCACGTTCAACCGGCGCTGGTGGCGTCAGGCTGTCGTGACGGCACTCCCCACCCACCTGCACGGCCTGCGGTTCCACGACCTGCGCCACACGGCTGTCGCCATCGCACTGCACTCGTCATCCAAGGCCGGGCACCCACTCAACCCGAAGCAGCTTCAGGAGCGCATGGGCCACAGCACCATCCGCATGACGCTGGATCGGTACGGCCATCTGTTCGAAGGTCACGACGACAAGATGGTGGAGGCAATGACCAACCCATTCACGGACCGGGAGCCTCGTCATCTGCGGGCGGTGTAGGACGTGGCCGAGGGGCGATCGCCTCTCTCGCCGCCCGCTCCTCCATGAACGCTTCGCCAGTGGCCCGGTCGACATCAAACTGAGCGCACGTGATTGCTAGTCGAAGCTCGTTGAGCTCCGACAAGGCGGAGTTGACGATCTCCCGAATCTCACGAGCTAGCCAGACGTGGTGATCTCGAATCAGCTGCCCATGCCGCTGAACAACCGTGCGTAGCGGCAACGCATCTCCGAACGTCTTGAGAAATGCACGAGAGTCCGTTGTCCAGCAGGTCGACACGAGCAGGTCCTCGCAGCTGAGCTCCACCTCGCTCTCAAATGTGCCGTCGTTCAGATCGTGGTGACCGATACGCAATGTGTGCCCGATGAATGGA
Organism: Acidimicrobiia bacterium; assembly: GCA_043730435.1. Lineage (GTDB taxonomy): Bacteria > Actinomycetota > Acidimicrobiia > Acidimicrobiales > Ilumatobacteraceae > JANMCE01. The sequence goes on from JAYTKG010000449.1 coordinate 3,073, forward strand.
AGCGAGTCGTGAAGCGTGTAGTTCCGAAAATCCTGCATGAACTTCAACTCTGGATTGCGGGCGAGGATCTTGGTCCGGCTGTCAAACTCAGCCTTTGTCGACGAAGGCAGACGCTTGACGATCCTCCGGACATGGGCCACAAGGCTCATCGTGCTGGCGACGTGGTTGTGAAGCCGTCGACTCAGTTCACGCTCGAAGTCCACTCGAATCTTGGGCGAGTGAACGTTCTGCACAAGCTCCAGCGCAAGGAATTGGTCGTTTGAGGCGGCGTCAAGCAGCTGACCGAACTCCTGCCAGTTCGGTTGAAACACGCCGAGGTACGAGCGGTCAAGGTCGTCCATGCACCGATGCGCTACTGCGGCCGGGTGGGCGGCGTATGCGGCTCGTGCCTCGTTGTACCGCTTCTTCCTCTGCTCGTCCACGTCGTAGAAGGATGCTCGCTCGCTTCGCCAATGTCTACGGCGTTTCATTGATGCCGCTGAAACGAAACGGTGGATTCGTGTCGTCCGCCTCTCTAGCTCACGTGCCATACGATCGCCGCCCATGGATGAGGACGACATTGTCGATCGGGCGAACAAGGGCACGAAGGAATGGCTCGACCGTGCGCAGCACTACATCGACGCCGACAAGAAGACCGACGCCAAGAAGATGCTCACCAACGCACAGAAGGAACTACGTGCGCTGAAGGCGGAGGTGGTCGCCGAGGAGCGAGAGGTACGAGCGCAGTTCGCAGAGGCCCGGCTCAAGGTGAACGAGCAAGGCCAGATGGTCGGTCTGTTCATGAACAGCAAGAACCGAGGGCGACTGGCACGTGGTCGTGCAGCCAGCAAGCGCAGCCTCGCCCAGCAGAAGCAGGACGCATTGGAGGACTACCGCCAGACGAAGGCGGCACTCGACCGCAGCATCCTCCAGTTGGACCGCATGAAGCTCGACGTGGACCTTGGCAAGTTCGATCCAGGTGCAGAGGACGAGCCAACGGGCGATCCGTTCGCACCGCCCACTCCCCCACCTGCGGCATGGTTCGCAGACCCGATGGGCCGTCACGAGATGCGCTACTGGGATGGCACGCAGTGGACGCCGCACGTGTCCACCAGAGGCGTGCAGGGCACCGACCCGGTCTGACCGTTCGTACAACCTTTGTGCAATACTCTCTGGATGCGCAGCACAGCAGAGCAGTGGGCACTAGGCGACCGGGCCTTGGCGGCGGAGCCTGTCGGCCGCAGCGGGCCACGTGGTGGCGTAGGTGACCGACTGGACGCACTGGCCGACGAGCTCGGTGTTGACCGAAAGCTCCTTCGTGTCCTGCGGGGCGTCGCCAACGACTGGCCGAAGGGCAAGCGCAACAAGAAGCTCCCCTGGGCCGTGCACAACGTGTTGCGCAGTGCACCTGACCGGTACGAGCTCATCAAGGACAGCACACTGACGGTGCGCAGCGCCCGTGAGCTTCTCACGTCCCGCAGGGCCAGCTGAGATGTTGCACAAATTGTTGTATACATCTGCTTGACATCATCAACACAACATGTTCTACTCTCCTTGTCGCACGACAGCGACACCTCACCGGAAGGGAGGTCAACCAGAGGAGAGATGAATGAATGGCACAACACTGGACCGAGACGTTTTTCTCGGCGAGGTAACCCAACATGACCCGGCCATCAGGTGGCGTCATCCGAAGGCACGAGCTATCACGAACCGACTCGAGGAGATCAAGACACTCACAGGCGCCAGCGGGCATCCGGTGGGTTACCGAGTTGCGAGGTGGAACACGGCGCAGGGGGCCTACCGAACAGCACAAGCCATCAACCGTGCCAAGACGTGGAACGTGAACGGCCTACTGGATGTGCAGTGCCCGTCGGGCAAGTGGGTCGCAGCAGTGAAGAGGGACGAAGACGGTTTCGTATTGATGGCAACGTTCCTCGGCGAGGCCGACGATGCCTGACGCACCGTGGGACCCATCACCGTCGACTGAGGCACAGCACAGCTACGTCCGAGGCCAGCTGCAGATGCTGATGGCACACGACTGGTCGAAGGTTGAGCGTGTTCGGATGAGCGCACTCATCGACAAGCTCAACGGCATACGAACAGGCTTCGGCATCAAGTTCAAAGACATCGATGGAACGGACGGCTCGCAGCGGTGACGTGAGCTACATCGTCGGAAGCCC
>JAYTKG010000450.1:0-4852 GCA_043730435.1 Acidimicrobiia bacterium
CAAATACCTTTACTTGCTCTTCTTGGCGCCGTAGCGGCTGCGGGCCTGCTTACGGTTCTTGACACCGCTGGAGTCGAGGGTGCCTCGGATGATCTTGTAGCGCACACCCGGAAGGTCCTTCACACGCCCACCGCGCACGAGCACGATGGAGTGTTCCTGCAGGTTGTGGCCTTCGCCCGGGATGTAGGCAGTGATTTCCATGCCGCTGGTAAGGCGCACACGAGCAACCTTGCGCAGCGCGGAGTTCGGCTTCTTGGGGGTGTTGGTGTACACGCGGGTGCACACGCCACGGCGCTGGGGAGCGCCCTTCAGCGCCGGGGTGTTGGTCTTCGTAGTCTTCGTTGACCGGCCATACCGGACCAGCTGCTGAATAGTGGGCACGCGTTACCTCAAACTCTTTCCAAATGAACCATGCGATGCTAGGGCTCGCGTGCTATCCCGAGCAAACCCGACCCAACGTTTTCGGGCGTCACGTGATGTGAACTATGGCTCGCCTGGCGTGCTCGAGCGATCGCTCGACCGGGATTCTGCGGAGCAGGTTCGGCTGAATCACTCAATACCGTCGAACGCAGCGTCGACCTCGGCCTCGCGTTGCTTCAGTTGGGCAACGCGCTCGGTCGACAAACCTTTGCGCCAGGCGAGCGCCGCGTCGGCCTGCGCCCAGAAGCGAGCGGCTTCAAAGGCCTCGATGGTCGAGTTCATAGGGCGAAGTCTACCGGCCGAACCCGTCACGTCACGAGAAGAGGCGCTGCAAGCGCTGTCGAGCGTCCACGTGACAGCGGACGAACTTCTCGACTTCGAGCGAGGACGGATGGACGACCTCGGATGAAGATTGCCTATCTCGACTCCTCCGTGGTCGTGCGGTACTACCTGGTGAACGACCCGCATCACGCCGAAGCGGTCGCACTGATCGACGACACTGACGGTGCCGTCGTCACCGGCACGTGGACCGTCACCGCGCAGAACCGGCAATCCCGCGTGCGGCTGGCGCTCTATGACCCCACGCACTTTGTGAACGCGGACTGCGGCGAGTAGTCGTTGCACTTGGAACGATCATGCATCGTCGGCACGTCGTGCCTGGCGCGCTCGGGCGTCATGTCAGGAGTGCCCGAGAAGAGAGATACACACTGTTGTACGGTTCAATTCGAAGGCACAACATCGCGCAACTTTCACTGAGTTGTACGGTACGCTTTCTGAGCATTCAACGTACAACCAGGAGGGTCGATGGCGGGTCGCCCGCGTCGCCAAGACATCTACAACCGGCTTGACGAGGCCTTCGACGAACTCCGTACCCGGATGGGTGGCCTGCCGAACCCGGTCGAAGCCGAAGGTATCTGGACGACGATCTGGTTTGAGGAAGCCCACCACTCGACCGCGATCGAGGGCAACACGCTGGTGCTCAAGCAGGTCGAGCGGCTGCTCGCCGACGGCGTCGCGGTTGGCGATAAGGAGCTCAAGGAGCCATGGAGGTACGCGGGTACGCCAACGCGGCACGATGGGTCTACGGCCAGGCGCTCGAGCCGGGAGCATGGACGACCGGGGAACTGCTCACCATCACCGAGGTCCGCGAAGTCCACGCGATGGCTTTGACACCGGTGTGGGATGTTGCTCCGCACCCGAACGCCACCGACCGGGAACGGCCAGGCAGTTTCCGCGAACACGACATCCATCCATTTCCGGGTGGGATGACTCCGCCGCCGTGGGCCGACGTACCGAACGCGATTCGCGCGTGGGTCGACGCCCTCAACGCCGTCGCGGCCGCGGAACGCCCGATCGAAGCGCTCGCGCTGGCCCACAATCAGTTCGAACGGGTTCACCCGTTCCTTGACGGGAACGGGCGCACCGGGCGACTGCTACTGAACCTGGTCCTCGTTCGCCTCGGGTACGCCCCGGCGATTATCTACAAACGCGACCGCAGCAAATACCTTCGGGCGCTGCGGTCCGCTGACGCTGGGGACCCGGGACCGTTGGGCGAGATGCTCGCCCGGTCCGTGATGGACAACCTGTATCGCTTTGTCGTCCCTGCGGTCGCGGGGCCAAACCGCCTCGTGCCGCTCGCCGCACTTGCCGACGCAGAGATCACCGAAGGCGCATTGCGTGTTGCTGCGAACCGAGGTCGTCTCCGCGCCCAGAAGGGCCAAGACGGTCAGTGGCGCAGCACACGAGCGTGGACCGACGACTACATCTCCACACGACATCACCGAAAGAACGCATAACGCTCACGTCCCGCGTGCCCAGCCCGATGATCCCCTGCCAAACGACGAAGGCCGGCACGCACCCTGGTGGGGTGACGGGCCTTGAACTGTCGGCGGGGTTATGCGCCGACGGTGTCGTCGTTGTAGGTGGTGCCGGTCATTGACGCGAGCCACTCGGCCGGGTCGGCTTCATCGCTCGTGTAGAACGCCATCGGCTCGTACTCGGGGGCCGTGAGATCAAACTCACGGTACCGAGGCATTCCCGTACCAGCCGGGCGCCACGGCCGCACAAACCCCCCCACTGGGCTCGACAGAACGACGTCCCAATTCCTCCAAACGCTCTGGGCGATGCTGCTCAGCGTGCCTGACTTACCCGCCTCTACGCCAGCCTCGGCGCCACCACGGTTGCTGCGCGGCTCCGAGTCCTAACTGCTTAGCTACTCCGAAGCTCAGCCACGAGCTAGGCCTGCGAATCTGCGGCTCGCACGGTGCCGAAATACAGTCGAGATGATCCTTAGTATCTGCGTCCACCGCATCAAGGGGCCGGACTACCCCACCACACAGGTTACATCGATGATCTGGCACGGTCTCGATATTTCACCAATAGAAGTAGACGGTGCAACTTAGCCCAACCTGTTGCGAGGTGTCCTTACGACAATACTCCCGCCCTGTGATGGCCGGGTGGCTCAGATATGCGTAGCTGCCATTGTTGGGGGCGTTTGTCGAAGCGTAAACCGCGCCGGTGTAGTAGTCGGACTCAAGGTACGTCCGCCCGTACGTCTGGGCTTCCACAAAAGCTTGCCCGCCCCGAAGGTTCGGGTATTGACTACTCCCCCACCAGGTCGTGGACGAGGAGGTGGAATAAACGAAACGGGTGTTGGCGGCGTCAGCTCGCATAGACGGTAATACGAAAGAAAGCGCCAGCGCGGCACCGGCGGCCCTTTTGGTGAGACGAAATCGCATTTTCCTTCACACTCCCCAAAGATCTGACTGGGTTTGTTTTCCTTTGATGTCTGTCAACCCGACGGTGGCCGGGATCCGGCCGTTGGGCGCCGTACCCACCAAAATGACGTTTGGCCTTGACGATTTGACCTGACTTGCGTCGACGCTTCCAAATTGGTAACCAGCTGGTGCAATGGCTCCCGCCCAACGACCCTTCTGAGTACCCAAATTGGCGGAGAGCGATCCCGAGGTCGTCGCTCGGCTTTGGTCCTTGGTACAGGTTGTAGCCGCGACCGGCCGGTCTTCCTCATCGTGCGCTAACAAAACAACACAGGCCCGCCCATCGATCGAGGTGCCGTACAGTAGCGTGGCGGATTCCGAGGTCTCCACAACGGACAACTTTAGTTGGAGTTCCGCTGGGAGAATCTGTGCGAGCTGGTCTTCGACCGCTTGTGTCGGTGGGTCACCCACAAACCCCGCTGGCATGACTGTCGTTGCTGTTGACGCCGACGGGTTCGACAATGCAATAGCCGAAATCGCAAGTGATGCACCTGCAACGAGCTTGACCGAAACATGGAGTTTCTTCATCAGGTTGATCCTCCCCCCCCCGAAGATTTTGTCAAGAGGATTCAAGGCAAAACGACGAAGGCCCGCCTCCCCCGGGTTGGGAGAGACGGGCCCTGTCCAGCTGCGTAACTAGGCGACGGTGTCGTCGTTGTAGGTGGTGCCGGTCATGGACGCGAGCCACTCGGCCGGGTCGGCTTCGTCGCTCGTGTAGAACGCCATTGGCTCGTACTCGGGGGCCGTGAGATCAAACTCACGGTACCGAGGCATACCCGTACCAGCCGGGATGAGCTTGCCAATGATGATGTTTTCCTTCAGACCCAACAGGTTGTCGCCACGACCATCGATGGCCGCTTCGGTGAGCACACGGGTGGTCTCCTGGAACGACGCCGCCGACAACCACGACTCGGTGGCCAACGACGCCTTGGTGATACCCATCAACTCGGGACGACCCTCAGCCGGCTTGGAACCAGCCTCCACCGTGGAACGGTTGCGCTCACGGAACACCCGCTGGTCAACACGCTCGCCCGGAAGGAACGTGGTGTCACCCGGCTCCTGCACACCAATACGACGCGTCATCTGACGCACGATGAGCTCGATGTGCTTGTCGTGAATCGACACGCCCTGATCTCGGTAGACCTTCTGGACTTCCTCCACCAAGTACAACTGCGTCTCACGGACACCCTTGATGTCGATGATTTCCTTCGGATCGAACGGGCCCTTTACAACGGGCTCGCCAGCCTTGATCTCCTGACCATCGGTCACGATGATCTGGCTCTGGATGAACGGCCCGTAGCTCTCCTCGGTGCCGTCGTCACCAATGACGACGACAGGGATGCCCTTGCCTTCGTCCTCGGCGATGCGAACCACGCCGGAAGCACGAGCCAGTCGTGCCGCACCACGCGGGGTGCGAGCCTCGAACAGCTCGACGACTCGGGGAAGACCACCGGCGATGTCGGTACCGGCCACACCACCGGTGTGGAAGGTACGCATGGTGAGCTGCGTACCGGGCTCACCGATCGACTGGGCTGCGATGACGCCGACAGCCTCGCCCATCTCGATGGCATTACCGGTAGCAAGCGACTTGCCGTAGCACATGGCGCAGATGCCCAACTCGGCATCACACGTCAGCACCGAACGAACGCGGATGC
>JAYTKG010000451.1:0-2216 GCA_043730435.1 Acidimicrobiia bacterium
TCCCAGATCTCTCGGAGTAGCGTCTCGGGGGCACTGGGGATGGCAAGAATAAGCGTGTCGGCGTTGAACTGGGAGAAGACGGTCGGGAACGAATTGCGACCACCGATCACTCGTAGGCCCTGCACCCGGTGACGCAACTGCGAGGGAGAGTCGTCGAGGACGGCTACCGGAATGTAAATGCTCTCGGGGTCGGCCATCATGGCTCGGATGATGTGCTCGCCAGCCTCACCGGCACCAAACACGACCACGCGACGCTGGGCGTCCTTCGGACGTAGTCGCTCGGCGCGCCAGGCCCGGTAGGTGCCGCGCCAGATACTTCCGAGCAGGATTGCCATCGGCATGGTGACCAGACCGAGTTTCCAGCTGGCCCGGCTGCTGATGATGTCGAGCGCCAGGTTCACACCGAGTGTCGAGAGCGAAAAGATGACGACAAGACGAGTGATCTCGAAATAGCTGCCAACCCGCTCACGGCCGAGGTAGTTGCCGAACAGCACGCTGAGCAGCGCGTGAACAATACTGCCGACCACGATGGCTGAGGCAACGGCGGCGGTTGGCGGGCCGAGCGCGTACGCGCTCACACCAACCGCGACGGTCAGCGCAGCGACATCGAGGACGGCCTGCACCGCGCCGCGGTGAGGGGCGAGGAGGGCGAAGACCCGGTCCTCGAACTTCTGTTGCAAATCGTCTCGCCCGACTTTGGACACGCCGCCTCCAGCTTCTCCGGCGAAGAGACCTTCTCCGCCGTGCTCCCTGCACTCAAGAACGTATTAAATGAAAGCATCGATTTGGTGGAGTATCCGTAGGACGATTGACCCTTCTTCACGAAGAACGCACACGGCAGTGACCCAACATAGATATCGATACACGTTTTGGCGTTGTGACAACCACGAAGCGTGGGAAGTCGCATCAGGAGCCCTGAGAACTCCGAGGAAATCCAGAAGATCGACCACACGCAGTAACGATATGACGACGATCTCATTTATTCAGCGGCTGCTCCCTGAGTGCTAATTGTTTCTCAGTGAGCCACGACGATGATTCTAAATACCCAGCTACTTCCGTGGGTCCAAAGAACTATATCGGGGCCCTTCGGAACATTTCTAGGTCGCATTACCCACTCCGTGTGGTGGGAGTCACCTACGAAGCATGCAAGTAGAGGGCAGAACCACCGCTTGGCAAGCACGACGCCATCGCTGCGTCGAGGCCACTGAGATAGGCGCAAAGGCATCCGAATCAGGGATACAGTTCGGGCGCTCGGGCTTCCCGGCCCCGTTCTGAAGGAGACGTGCATGATGTCAGCGTTCAAACCGAGATCGGCCGATCCGAAAGTCTTGGTTATGGTGCTGGCTGGCGGCGAGGGACGCCGACTTCATCCGCTTACGGCAGACCGGGCCAAACCAGCCGTGCCGTTCGGTGGGAGCTACCGCATCATCGATTTTGTGCTGTCCAATTTCGCCAACGCCGGTTATCGAAAGATCGTTGTGCTCACGCAGTACAAGAGCCACAGCCTCGACCGCCACATCAGCCAGACGTGGCGCTTCTCAACACTGCTGGGCAACTACGTCACGCCGGTTCCGGCGCAGATGCGTCGCGGTCCTCGTTGGTTCTCGGGTTCGGCCGACGCCATCTACCAGAACCTCAATCTCATCAGTGACGAGAACCCGGATGTGGTGTGCGTGTTCGGCGCCGATCACATCTACCACATGGATCCGCGCCAGATGGTCGAGCAACATCTCGATACCGGTGCGGGTGTGACCGTGGCAGCTATTCCGGTGCCCATCGATCAGGCACCGCAGTTCGGCATCATCGAAGCCAACGCCGAAGGCAAGATCACCCGCTTTCTCGAAAAGCCGTCCGATCCTCCGTCGATGTTCGACGACCCGTCCCGCGCGTTGGCGTCGATGGGCAACTACGTGTTCTCCACCAAGACACTGGTTGACGTCGTCACCCCAGCTGGTGAGGATCAGGCCAACACCGATGTGGGCGGCGACGTCATCCCGGCGCTTACGGCTGCCGGTGTTGCCCATATGTACGACTTCTCCACCAACATCATTCCGGGGCAGGCCGATCATGAGCGCGGCTACTGGCGTGACGTAGGTTCCCTCGACGCCTACTACGACGCAAACATGGATCTGCTGACGCCGGTACCACTGTTCAGTCTCTACAACCGTGAGTGGCCGATGTACAGCCTGCAGCTGCCGCTGCCACCGGCCAAGCTC
>JAYTKG010000452.1:0-5916 GCA_043730435.1 Acidimicrobiia bacterium
CCGATCGTGATCGTTGGCGTCGGCTTTGTAGTGGGTTTCGTTGCAGTTGCACAGATCTCGGCCATGTACAGCATCTTCAAGCAAGTGAAGGTCTGACACACCCGGGCGGGCGGAGAATTCTCTCCAACCAGAACCACACCACACGCGGGATCCATCTAATACAAGGAGTAAGAAAATGTTGAAGCAAATGCAAGACCGACGTGGATCAGACGAGGGCTTCACCCTCATCGAACTCCTCATCGCCATCGTCGTCGTCGGCATCCTCAGTACCGTGGTCGTCCTGGGCATCGGCGGGCTCACCAACTCCGGCCAGACTGCGACGTGCAAGGCGTCTCGTGACGCTGCGCAGGCGGCGTCGACCGTCTACTACGCAAACACCGGCGGCTACGCAGCTACGTATGACGTTCTGACAGCCGGGGGGGCGAATGCTATTCTGAGCGTGCCAGCGGGCGCTACCGCGGCGGGTACCGCAATGTCCAATGGCACATGGACCGTGACTCTCGGAGGTGGCGGAGCTGCCCCTACCACGTTTGCTGCCTGTCCGTAGCCCAGAATTTCCCCCGGGGCGGCACGTGTGTGTCGCTCCGGGGTAGTACCTATTTTCGAGCAACTATCTGACGGGAGCGGAGGGAACGTGCGCAAGGGCGGAGACGAAGGCGAGAGCCTGGTGGAGATTGTGATGGCCCTTGTGCTCATCGGCCTGGTCGTGTCGGCCCTCATGGCTGGCCTGGCCACCGCGGCGCGTGCCAGCAAGTCGCAGCGCGATCTCGTGCTCATGGACACGGTCATGCGCAGCTACGCCGAGGCGATCAAGCACCAGGTGCGTGAAGACTGCGATTCGCCGGATAGCCCCGTACTCGCTTACAACCTGATCCCGTACGCACCGCCTGCCGGAATTGCCATCGCTCAGGACCCCGCTATCCAGTCGTGCCCCACCATTACCGTGAATCGTACCCTTGAGCTTTCAGTTACTAAGGGCGGCCTTCAGCGCAAGATGTCGATCGAGATACGTAAACCATGAACCGCGATGTGCGCATCCGTCAAACCGACGACGCTGGAGCGGCGCTCATCATGGTGCTTGGCTTTATCCTCCTGATCAGTGCAATAACTTCTGGCCTTCTTGGCTATATCTCCAACAGTGTGCGGGGTCGAGTGGCGCTCGATGCGACTCGCGCCCGAGAGTACGCCGCAGATGCCGGCGTGGAGTACGCGATCTCACAGGTCCGCAACCTGCCCAATCAGTCATTTCCAGGCCCCGGCGCGATGATCTCGCACACGGGTCGCCCAGCCGAAGACCCTTGCGCCCCGGCGGCTGGCTACTACCTCCGTACGGTGAACGGAGTCACCATCCGCATTGATTGTTTGAATGCGCTGGGCTCGGCAGCGGCTGGGGGAAATGTTGTGCTGCAACGAAACGTAATCTTCACCGCCTGCCCGCAGGCAACGCCGAGCGTTGCCTGCACCGGTGCGACCTCCATCGTCCGTGCCCAGGTGAACTTCGCGGCGCCCGACGCGCCGGTGTCCCCTCTCGCTGCGAACAAGCTTGTCATCACTCGAACCTACGTGCAGTCCTGGAGCGTGAACGGATGACCGCCTTGGTCAGCGCAGTCAATCGATGGCTCTCGAAGCGGGTCGTGCGCGATGCCGGCTTCACGCTTGTGGAGGTCATCATCTCGGTGTCGCTACTCGGGCTCATTACGGGCGCTGCGACTTCGTCGATGCTTACCGCGACATCAGCGGCGCGGAGCACCTCGCAGAGCTCCCATGAGTCGACCGACGCTCAACTTATCTCTGCGTTCCTCGTGCGTGATGCGCAGGCCGCCGGCGGTTCACGGCCTTCAACCGGCACCGCCGACCCAGATCTCGGCGTGTCGAAGACGGACGACGCTGGCTGTACCCCGTCGGGCAGCACGCTGAAGCTGCGTTTCAAGTGGTACGACAGATTCAGCCCGCCGACCGATACGCCGACCCCCGTGTACTTCACCAACGTGGTCACCTACGGCCTGAACGGTTCGCATGAGCTTGTCCGACATTCCTGTGTCGACGGCGCACCAAAGGGCGACCTCATTCTCGGCACCAATGTGCAATCGGTAACCGCCGGTTGCATTCCCGTCGCGGACTGTTCGGTCCTTCCCGACATCGTGACACTTTCGGTTACCGAGACAAACAGCCCTGGTTATTCGGCAACTCCGTTCACGTTCAACTTGCAAGCCCAAGTTCGCTCGGAAAGCCAGGCTGCGCCGTCAACCGCTAGCGCAGGCGCCGTGCCGTTGCTGGCGCTCGGCGGCGGACCATGCCCATCCTCCGGCGCGTATCTCAGCATTAGCGGTAACTCTGACCTCAAGGTCGAACTCGGCGGTGCGATCGTCAACGCGGCCGACTCGACGTCGCCCCTTTGCAAGGCGATGAAAATAAGTGGTAGCCCTACCTACACGGCGGACAGCACGTCGATCCTCAGCGGGGGTACCTGCGTGTCAGCCGGCGGTGTCACCTGCCCCGATGCGACCTCGTTTCCCACGAAGCTGGTCGACCCGCTCGCCGATCTTTTGCCACCGACGGCCTCGCCGCCCTGCTCGCCCGTTGGGCCGAACCCTGCGCCTGCCGCTAGCGGGCACTATGTGGCGGGAACCTACCGCCAACCGGTCACCTTGAACAGCTCGGATGTGTTTGACGATGGCGTATACATCTTCTGCCAGGGGCTCAAGATTACGGGGAAGCTGGATGCCCCCCATGTGATGCTCTTCTTTGCCGGTGGAACGTTGGAGATGGCCGGAAACTCCGAAGTCAGCATCGGCACGATTCCGTTGCCGAGCCTGTACTCGAACGTCGCTATCTGGGTGCCGAAGACCAACCCAGCGACTGATCTTGAGATTCGCGGCGGCACCGGCATCAACTCATATAAAGGGATCATCTACGCGCCGAACGCGACCCTGACGGTCAGCGGCGGCGCACAGATCTCAATCGGCTCGGTCATCGCCCGTGCCATCAACCTCATCGGCACCGGCCAAGAAACATTCGGGCCTGGAATCACGATCACCACTCCCTTCCTTCAGACAGCGGGGCAAGGTCTCAGCTACAACTTCGCTATGTCGGTCGATGGAGGTCGCACGCCCTACAGCGGCTGGTCGGCGACTGGTTTGGCCGCAGCCGGCCTCTCGATGACGACGGCCGGCGTCATTACTGGCACGCCGACGGTCTTGGGCACGTATCCGATTACCTTCTCAATCAGCGACTCCTCGACACCTTCTCGAACGACATCGCGCACGTACGACCTCATCGTGAGCAATAGCGCCATCACCATCTCAACGCTCACGGTGAAACCAGCCACGCTACTCAATAACTACTCCGAGCGAATCACCGCAACCGGGGGAAGTGGCGTTTATACCTCGTGGGCGTTGCAGGCGGGTGACTCGCTCCCAGCCGGCCTTAGTTTCGGTGCGCCCGGGATCGACTACATCGACATTGTGGGCACACCCACAGGTCCGACCGGCGACACGACGTTTACCCTCAAAGTACTGGATAGTCTCGGCTTCCCGGCACAACGCATGTTCACGTTGACTGTCAATTACCCGCCCGCGATCGGGTTTCCACTGTCCCTGCCGGATACCACCGCCGGCGCCAGCTACCTCGCCCTGTCATCGGTCACCGGCGGCAGCGGGACGCTTACCTGGACCATCGCCAACCAGCCAGCCGGTTTGGTCATCGTTAGTGCAACCGGTTTGCTGTCGGGCACGCTGGCGTCGACCACCGCTGGCGACTACAGCGTAAGGATCACCGTAACCGACATAAACGGCGCTGCGGCCATCAAGACGCTGCCGTTGAAGGTGAACGTTGCGCCTTCGATCACTGCCCCGGCAGGGCTGACGCTTCCGGGTTGGGCCGTTGGCGCTGCATACCCATCTACGACCATGACCGCCACCGGCGGTACGGGCTCCTACAGGTGGTCGGCCGTCGGTCTACCTGGCAGCCTCAGCATGAGCTTAGGCGGCGTCATCACGGGCACCCCCATCACCGCAGTTGCAAATGCATCCGTCGCGGTCACGGTGACCGACAGCGTCAATGTGTCGGTCACCCGCAACTACAGCATCACCATTACAGGTCCGCTGTCCATAACCGCTCCGACCAGCTTGCCGAACTGGGACGCCGGAGCCGCTTACCCGAGTACCACGCCGACCGTGGGTGGAGGCAGCGGTGGCTACGTGTGGTCGTCCAGCACCCTGCCGTCTGGCCTCGTCATCAACTCTTCCACTGGCGAGATTACCGGCACTCCGACAAACCCCGGCCCGTACGCGGGAGTCATGCTGAGAGTGACTGATTCCAACGGTGTCGTCGCCACCAAGCCCTACAGCATGAGGGTGTACGCACCTCTGGCCTTCACGGGGCCAGGCTCGCTTCCCAACTGGGCTGCTGGCACCCTCTACCCGACGCAGACCTTCACCGTCAGCGGAGGAAGCGGATCGAACACATGGAGCGCCACTGGTCTTCCTCCCGGCCTCTCGCTCTCGCCTGCAGGCGTTCTGTCAGGCACGCCTTCTCCAACGAGCCCGGCGACGTATAGCGCCATCTTTGTCTCGGTCGGCGACGGGGCGGGCGGCGGGTTCAACATCGGGCCGTACACCATCACGGTCCACCCGGCGTTGGGAATCAACACAGGAGGCGTGCCGTCGGTCGGGTTCGTGGGCACTGCGTATAACGGGTCGCTATCGGCCACAGGGGGCAGCGGAAACTACTCATGGTCGGCCTCCGGTCTTCCGGCGGGAGTTATCTTGTCGGCGGCAGGCGCGCTGTCGGGATCGCCAACAACTGGCGCGACATACACGGCGAACTTCACCCTCACCGACGCCGGCACAGGCGGCATCGGTGGCCCGCCTGCGAGCATCACTGTCCCCTTCACCATCAAGACCTACCAGCCTCTCGGTTGGGGCACGCTGCCGACCCCACCTGCGGCGTGGACCGCTGGCTTCGCATACCCATCCCAGACCTTCCCGACTTCCGGTGGCTTGCCCAGCATCGTCTGGAGCGCCTCGGGTCTGCCGCTCGGTATGTCGATCAACACAGGGAACGGGGTGATCTCCGGTACGCCTACTGCGGTCGGTGCCTCGACCGTGACTGTCACGGCCAAGGATGCGCTCAATCAAACCATCACCACGACGTTCTCTTTGAACGTAAACCCAGCGATTGCGGTATCGGGACTCTCGGGCTCCGTCATCCGCGGGGTGGCCTATTCGAGTACCGTCACGGCGACCGGCGGTACCGGCACACTGACCTGGACCGCAAGCAACCTTCCCCCCGGCCTTACCTTTGACCCAAACACCAGAACGCTGAGTGGCATCGTTAACAGGAGCGGCTCTTGGAACGTGACCGTTACGGCCACAGATTTGGTCGGTGCCACCGGCAGCCAGACCGTGACGTTGCTTATCAGGCCGACGATCACCTCGGTCGCCTTCGTCAACGGTGGCAACGCTGCGGCAGCGGGAAAGATGGAAAAAGGTGACTCCATCATTATCACCTTCTCCGACGACATTTCAGCGAGCACTCTCTGCAGCGCTTGGGTCGGAACATCGAGCAACGTGCTGGTGTCGCTGAATGACGGCACGACCGCAAACGACACCATCTCCTTTACCGCAGACGGCACCGGCTGCGCTCCGAGTATTGGCACGTTCGACCTCGGCGGCACAGGTTTCGCCACCACCGGCGGACCTGTCGTGTTCGGTGGGGCGAACGGCAATGGCGGCCGAAGCACCATCGTGCTCTCAACGACGACAACGCCCGCGCCCATCAAATCCACGCTGACGATCACGCTCGGGACGGCTTCACCAACCAACGGAAATGGCATGGGCTCGTTCTCCGGACCGACAGTGACGGCCAACGCTATTTACAACCCGAACAATCCAACGACCGTTATCTCCGATCCCC
>JAYTKG010000453.1:0-3320 GCA_043730435.1 Acidimicrobiia bacterium
TAATGGAGGGGCTACCCGACTGCGGTCGGGTAGCCCCTCCGCCCATGCCGATGGCACCACGAATGAGGAGGAATGAATGAGGAAGCGTCTGATTGTCACCGTGGCCGGGGTTGCGGTTCTCGCCGTGCTGGGTGGGGTGTTCGGAATCCGCCAAGGGCGCGTCGCTCCAACAGTCGACAACGCAGCGGGTATCTCGGCACGATCTGCTTTCCCAGTCGACGGAATGAGTCGGGTCTCGAGTGGCTCGATAGATCAGACGATAACGCAGCTTCAGGAGCACCTCACCCGAGTTCCGAAGGACTACCCGTCGTGGGCCAGCCTGGGATTGGCCTATGTGCAACAGGCTAAGTTCACGGTGAACAGCGACTATTACCCGAAGGGCCAGGGCGCCCTCGAGACGTCGATCGCCATCAATGACGATGACAACTTCCTCGCCTACGCCGGACTTTCGGCGCTGGCGTCTGCCCGACACGATTTCAGCGAGGCGGAATCATTCGCCCGCCAGGGGCTGGCGCGTAATGCGTCGAGCCCGGTGCTGTACGGGGCGCTGGGTGACGCTCTCGTGCAGCTCGGGCGCTATAGCGACGCCGACGACGCAATCGCCAAGATGGCCAGCCTGCGACCCGACACCAGTTCATTCTCCCGCCAGTCGTATCTCCGCGAAATCCGCGGAGACATCGACGGCGCACGTTCGCTCATGCAGCAGGCCCTGAACGTGGCGCCGACCGCAGCCGATAAGGCATTCGCTCTCTTTTATCTCGGCGAACTCGACTTCAACTCGGGGGATGCCAACGCCGCGCTCGACCGGTACCGCGAGGCCCTTGCCGCTTCACCCACCGACATCCAGGCCTTGGCCGGGAAGGCCAAGGCAGAGGCTGCCCTTGGCCAGCACCTCACGGCCATCGACGATTACGCCGCAGTGGTTGCCCGTGCTCCTGAGCCAGGCCTCGTGCTCGAGTTCGGAGAATTCCTCCAGTCGACCGGCAGGGTTGCTGATGCCAAGGCGCAGTACGACATCGTGGAGGCAACGCAACGCCTATTCGAGGCGAACGGGGTGGAACCCGATGCGACACCCACCATGTTTGCAGCCGACCACGGCCTTCCCGCCGCAGCGCTAGCGAATGCTGAGAAAGGAATCAAGACTCGTCCGTTTGTCGTCATGCAGGATGCCTACGCGTGGGCTCTTCACGTGAACGGACGACACGCGGAGGCGCTCGCCTCCCTACAGCCGGCGTTGCAGCTGGGGAGCCGCTCGGCACTCTTGCACTACCACGCAGGAATGATCCACCTGTCGCTCGGAGATCGCGAACGCGCGCAGGCCGAACTCACCACTGCGCTCTCGATCAATCCCTTCTTTCATCCGCTGGCTGCGCCCATTGCGACGCAGACCCTCAACACGCTTGGACCGGTGACCTGATGTCTGCACGACACTGGCTACGAACGACGTTGGCCGCAGGAGCCGTGGTGATTGGAGTGGGCGCGCTGCCCTCGCCGGCCCACGCCCATCCTCTCGGCAACCTCAGTGTCAATCACTACCATGGCCTGCGGGTACAGCCCGGCTTGGTAATCGATGATGCCGTCGTTGATGTTGCCGAGCTGCCCACTGCCCAAGCGCAACGGACCGTCGATACCGACGGTGACGGCGTCATTTCCACCGATGAACTTGATCGCTACGGTCACGACCAGTGCGGTGCGATGCAGTCGAAACTGAACCTCTCTGTCGACGGTGTAGCGGCTGTCTTCACGGTCGCTTCAACATCTTTCGTCCACCGCGTCGGCCAAGCATCGTTGCCCACCGGGCGACTTGAATGCCGACTGGAGGCGCCCATCGACGCGTCGTCGGCTCGATCGATTCGCTTCACCGATTCCTACCTTGTCGACCGTGTGGGTTGGCGTGAGGTAACGGCCATTGGCGACGGGTTGAGCTTGGTCAATTCTTCCGTCCCGACCTCCAGTATCACCGATCGTCTTGAGCGCTACCCGGCCGATCTGCTGGCGTCACCCTCCGCCGTCAGCACGGCCAGTTTCGATGTGCGTCCGGGGTCCGTTGCGACAGAGCAAACCGCCGTGGCCAAGGAGAAGCGAACTTTTCGCGTTGAGGGCCTTGGCCCCATGACGACGTTCGTTGACAAGGTAAACCGGTCGTTCAACGACCTGGTCGGTCGTCGGCAGTTGACCTTGGGCGTCGGCCTGCTCGCCATCGCAATGGCCCTGGTGCTCGGAGCGTCTCATGCGGTGCTACCCGGTCATGGTAAGACAGTGATGGCTGCCTACATTGCCGGTCGGCAGGGTTCGGTTCGTGACGCCGTCATGGTCGGAGCGACGGTAACCGCCACGCACACCGGTGGCGTGCTGGCGCTTGGGCTGGCCCTCACCGTTTCGACGACACTGGCGGGCGAGGTGGTGCTCGGCTGGCTGGGCGTCGCCAGCGGTCTGTTGATCGCAGGGCTCGGTTTGAGCCTGGTATTGAATGCCCGTCGCGGAGGCCAACGGTGGCACGGCCATTCTCACGGTCCCGGCGGCCATACTCACGGTCCGGTCGAGCCGCACGGTCATGCTCATGACGATCATCCACATCCGCATCCGCACAACGATCACGGCCACGATCATCCGCATCCCCACAATGATCACGGCCACGATCATCCTCACGATCATCCGCATCCTCACGATCACGGGCACGATCATGACGATCATCACTCTCACGGGGATCACATCGAAACGCACGACCATGACCATGGCGATGGCGGGGTTCTTGTTGCAACGGCGACCAAGCGGGCAAACGCCGCAACCGTGGTACTAGCCGCGCCGCCTGTGCACACCCATCAGCCTACGAAGCCCGTGTCGCGACGCGGCCTGTTCGGAATGGGCATAGCCGGAGGGTTGGTACCGAGTCCATCGGCACTCGTCGTGCTGCTGTCGGCCATCGCGCTCGGACGCACTGCATTCGGCATCGTACTTGTGCTGGCCTACGGCATCGGCATGGCTGGCACACTGACGCTGGCGGGCGTGTTGTTGGTACGACTGCGTGATCGCTATAACGAGCGGCAGAGTGATGGTCGCGGCCGAACATTCATTCGCCGCTGGGGCAAGATCGCTCCCTTCGCAACCGCCTCGCTGGTGGTCGTCGTCGGGATCGGTCTGGTAGTTCGGAGCCTTGCGCTCGTGTAGCAGGTCGGTACAGTCCTTCGGTGCACGCTCATATCGTCCTCGCCCATCCCGACGCGCAGTCCTTCAACGCACACCTTGCCGACACGGCACGGCGCACCTTGGAGGCGCAGGGCTGGACGGCGAGCGTAAGCGATCTCTATCAGTCTTGCTTT
>JAYTKG010000454.1:0-3750 GCA_043730435.1 Acidimicrobiia bacterium
CGGCGCCACTGTTGCCGTTGTTCTTTAGGTAGGTCTGGGCGATGGTCAGTGCCTGTTCGTGATGATCAATCATGTCTTGCAGAAACCCAACGTCGATCACACCCAACGGCGTCGGGGAGACGAGCCGGGATTTTGCCCACACGAAGCCGCCAGCCACGCCGGCTGCCCCGACCAAAACGGCCAACCCGATGAGTAGCCAACGCAGTAACTGCGAAAGCGTTTCGTCCGAAATGTCGCCTTCATCGGCTAGCTCCGCAGTGATCTTGTTCTGACTTTCAGTACGCATACACCACACTTTTAGGACGAGACGGCCACACACCGTATATGCGGTCGACTCTGCGTGCAGGTGCGGCCCCCACACGGCAGAATCTGTAACGTTATTCGGTCAGTTGGCACCCGCTATGTGCCGTTCTGCTAGTCACTCAATCGAATCGATTGATTGGACGCGGCCGATGCCCGGCGCGAATCGTCCGACGTTATGGGCGTAGGTGCGATACCGGTCGCCTTGTGCGGTGAGCAGGTATGGCTCTTCGACGAGTCTGACTTGGGCTTCCAACGCAGCGACTAACGAGATGAGCCCAACGATGCTGATGGCGTTGGGGATCATCATCGCCAGACCGGTTGCGGTGACGAGCATGGCTGAGAAGATCGGGTTGCGGACAATCGCGAATGCACCATGGGTGACCAGCTTGGTTCGCTCGGCGGGGTCGACCCCGATTCGCCACGACTCAGCCATGGCGAGTTGGGCAACCACGGTGAGCGAGATGCCAATGACGGTGACGACGATTCCGCTGAGGTGCAGCCACTTGGCATCGAGGACGGAGATGTTCCGGAGCCCGGCAACCGCTGCTATCGGGGCGGCGAAGCCGACGATGATCGCGATGACGAAGCCAATCTTGGCCCACCATTGCGGTGTGTTCGCCTCCGCATGCAGACGCAGCCCGGTGTCGCCCGTTCGCCGATACTGGACAACGGTTCGCCATCCGAACGCGAGGATGGTCCAAGTGATGTAAAGGGTGACCGACGTGATTGCCATGGCTAGTGACGGTCCTTTCGTGCGCTATTCAGTGGGTGGCTGATGAAGATGTTCGGCGGTGACGTCCAGCAGCAGGCGGACGTGCGCGTCGGTGAGTGAATAAAAAATCATTCGTCCGTCGCGCCGGTTGCGTACGATGTCGGCCATGCGCAGGAGGCGCAGGGCGTGCGACACCGACGTTTCCGTTGCGTCGACGACGGCGGCAAGGTCGCAGACGCACATCTCGCCAGCCTCGACGAGCGCGTACAGCAACTTCACCCGGGTTGGTTCGCCGATCAGGCGAAACAGCTCAGTGATCCGATCTACATCGCCGATCGGTAGAGCTTGGGCCTTTACCGCAACGACCTTGGCGGCGTCGACGGAACGGGCTGCACAGTCATCGGGGTCGACGGATTCGTGGGTTCGTGTTCGATCGTTCATCGGTTGCTTCTGTCGCGAGGCGGACGGTGCGATGGATGGTTGAGTAGTCGCAACCCGTTGTCGTTGTCGTTCTTGACTCCATCAACCTCAAGCTTACTTTATATATGAAGATCTGCACAGATATCAATATTCAGGCTCCTTGAAGCCCAGCAACTCTCGGAGCGTCTCATTGGCATCTCGAAGCGGAGTGGGGAGTGTGCTGGGCGACCAGTAGTTGGAGTGAGCACGCGGGGTGCGGGTGCGCACGAACCCGAGGTTTGACGTGACGGGATGATCGACCACGCCGCGACCGAAGTGCGGGGCAACGGGTCCGCCAACCGGGTCACCGAGGAAGCCCCACGTGACGGGAAAGTAGAGGTTGTTCCAGCGGGTCGATGCGAACACGCCACCCACGTGCAGCACTCGTCGGCTCGGTGCGAAGGCCGGAGAGAACGCTTGCACCCGCGCCTCGTCGCTCTGGCCCGGGCGAAGGATGTCGGGCAACGGTGGACAGCATGGCAACTCACGTTGGATCTGCCGGCGTTCGAAATCGACGACGCTGTCGGCCATCAGGAGCTGTCCGTGCGTAAGAGGCGAGCCGAGGGTAATCATGTCGCTGATAAGCCAACGCGAACCGAGCCGAACGTTCTCGTCCCACAGGTCGCCTTGCGCTGCCATATGCGCGACGGGGTCGGGCGAAGTCACAGATAACGCTTCGTACGCGGCGAGTGCCGGTTGGGCATCCGACGAGTCAGGTAGGCCGCGGGGGAAGAAGCGGTGACTGCTCCAATAGAGGTTCACGATGTCATACGCAATTACCGAGCCGAGGCTGTGCCCCACAATAACGACCCGTTCGTAGCGTTCGTCAGTGTGGAGGTGGTCGAGTAGGTCAAGCCCCCGGGCCCGGATCTTGCTACGCGCCGCCACGTTGGACGGATGAGGCGAGAGATAGCGAGCTGCATCACCAAGACTCGAGCGTAGAAAGCTATTAACACCGCCGCGAACGATGCCGATAACGAACACGAGCGGGCCGAAGGCCAGCACCTTCGACAACCCGGTACGCGCCTTGGCTACGCCGAAGATCGCCGCCAACGCCAGCCCGGCAATGACGACCAGAAGCGCGATCACCCGAGTGAGCAACCACACGGGGCGCATCTGGGGAGGCATGTCCTTGAAGGGACGCTTGCCGAGGCCCTTCAGCCAGTTGATCCCCTCGCTCGGAGTCAAGGGCGGCATGAGATCAGCCCAGTAGAGCTCAAAGAAGTCGGTGCCCGGTCTTCCGGTTTCCTTGTCCGACCACAGGTGAAGGCGACGCAGCTCATACGTGCTGTCGAGCTGATCTTGTGATGATACGTACGGCGCCGGCTTGTCGGTCGCCCACACGAGATTGCCACCGAGCAGCCCGTTCACGAATGAGCGGACGGACGAGCCCGGCGTCTGATCCCCGATGCCATGGATGAACACCACGGCCCGACTCGTCGGCTTGGTTTGAGGCTGGTCATTCATAGTGCCTGCTCCCTCAGCTCTGTGACCGTAACGGCGGGCCGGAGACAACATTTGTATCGTAGAGAACCCTGACCGGTTCACAATCCGTTGCAATCGTGCTATACCGACGAGTGGGTAAGTGCAAGAGGTCGGTTCGTTCACGTTGTCTCGGGGTGGGATGACGAAACTCAAGTGTTGTCTCGGACCAATAGCTGGGAGTTGCGGGTGGCTCACGAACAGGACGTGTCGGTTGCTCTTTCGGGGGGCGGACATCGGGCAACGGTGTTCGGGCTTGGCGCGCTCCTGGCGCTGACCGACGCAGGGCTTAACCAGCGGTGCACGTCGATTAGCTCAGTGTCAGGCGGCTCGATCGCGAACGGCATTGTGCTGGTCGGCCCTGACTTCGCGACGGTTGATGTTGCAACTTTCGAGTCCCATCTGCAGCCCGCGTTGCGCTCGATCGCGTCGCGAGGTGTGCTGCTGAAGGGTGCGCCAGCTACTCGAAGCTATCTTCGAACACTTATCGGCTGTGGGGTTGTCGGCGCCATCGGAGTCGTGACTGCGATCGTGTTCTTCATTGCTCACTGGTCAGGCGCGGCCGCCGTGGCGCTGGTCGTCGCCGTCATGCTCCTAGCGATCGCTGGGAAGCTGCTGCTTGAGCGTTCGGCGCGAACCGAAGCGGCTATCGACAGTGAGCTGCTTGGAGATAAGCACATCACCCTGGCACAAGTGAAGGCCATGACGTCGAGCGTCCACCACGTCATCTGCACCACCGAACTGCAGACGGGGGAGCCGTTCTACTTCACCAATCGAGCAGTATACGGCTATCG